>JARGFZ010000013.1:40116-76282 GCA_029210965.1 bacterium
ATTTTCCCTTTCCTCACGGATCAATGACTATCATTGCCGGTCATTGATCCGGGCGCCCACCACGGGGCGTGTTGATGACTGTTTACCGGGCCATCAACAATAGGGTCGCAAAAAGTCCAGGCGGGTCTTTTTGCTCCACGGAAAGGGAAAAGTGTCATTTTCCCTTTCCTCACGGATCAATGACTATCATTGCCGGTCATTGATCCGGGCGCCCACCACGGGGCGTGTTGATGATTTTTTTTACGTGTCCATCAACTATTACAAAAAAAGACGGTCAGAGGGGCCTCTGGGTGGTGGTCCCCTGTCAAGGATTCCGTAAATCAACTCTGGAGCCCAGTGACCAGTTCGCTGCCCAGCAGGAGAGCCCTCCGGTTGAGGTTCTCGGTACCTTTGGGCACTCTGCTCAAAACAGCTTTTTCAACATTTTCAAAGGACACGCTCTCAAGGATCGCGGCGATGGCACCCAGAGCAACGATATTGGCAACGAACACCTTGCCTACTTTTTCCTTGGCTGTATCGATAATAGGCAGGTGGTAAACCTTGTAATCCCCTTCTGGCAGCTTGGTGACCATCCTCGAGTCAATGAGAAGAACACCTCCCTGCTTCAGGTCGGGGGAATATTTATCGCAGGACTCCTGCGTAAGACAGAGAAGCAGATCGATCTCGGTAGCCTTGGGATAGTCGATATCGCCGTCGGAGATAATAACCTCCGACTTGCTGGCGCCGCCCCTGGCCTCAGGGCCATAGGATTGGGTCTGGACAGCGTTTTTTCCTTCAAACAGCGCTATAGCTTCGGCAAGGATGACTCCCCCAAGGACAAGCCCCTGGCCTCCTGAGCCGCTGAGCCTCACTTCATACCTTTCAGCCATCTTATCCTCCCTGGGCCATTTCGACGATCTTCTGATATTCTTCACAGTACTCCGGTTTGATGTCATTCCGGAACACCCCTGTGAGGATTTTCCCTTCCATCTCTTCCGGTGAAAGCTTCTGGGCAGCCTTGATCCCGACGGTGTTGTCCTTAAACCAAAGGATCATGTCAATGGGAGACCCAAGCTTGTTCCTCCTGCCGTAGGTTGTAGGACAGGTGCATAGAGCGTCTATTACAGAAAATCCATTGTGAGTGATCCCGTCGGCGATCTGCCTCTCCAGGGGAACGGCGTGGTAGACCGTGCCCCTCGATACATAGGTCGCACCTGCACCCATGCTCAACTCCGCCACATCGAAAGCGTAGTCCGGGTTGCCGTAGGGGGTCGTGCTGGCAAGTCTGCCATGGGGCGTCGTGGGGGAGAACTGGCCCCCCGTCATCCCGTAAATATTGTTGTTGAAAACGATCATGGTGATATCGATATTCCTGCGGCACGCGTGGATAAAGTGGTTGCCGCCTATGGCCAGGGAGTCACCATCCCCCGCCACACAAATGACGTTGAGGCTTGGATCGGCCATTTTTACCCCGGTCGCAAAAGCCAGGGAGCGACCGTGGGTCGTGTGCAGGGTGTTGAAATCCACATATCCCGGCATACGTGAAGCGCAGCCAATGCCTGAGACAATAACTGTTCTGTCCTTTTCAAGACCCACCCTGTCGATGGCCCTGATGATTGCTTTCATAACGGTGCCGTGGGCGCAACCCGGGCACCAGATGTGGGGCAGCTTCCCGGGGCGCATATACTGATCATAATTAAAGGCCATTACACCACCTCCCTGATCTTCTGGAGGATGTTCTCCGGTGTTATGGGATCACCATCCACTCTGTTGACTCCAACAACCTTCGCCCGACCCTCGATGCATCGCTGGACCTCGTTGATCATCTGTCCCAGGTTCATTTCCGGTACCACGATGGTGTCCACCCGCCCAGCCATCTCGATGGTCGGTCCTTCGGGATAGGGCCAGAGGGTGACAGGTCTCAGCAAATCCACAGGAATCCCTTCCTCCTGAGCCTGTTTGATGGCGGCCTTGGCAGACCTCGCGCTGGAACCGAAGGCCATGACGCCCACCTTGGCTCCGTCTTTCTGGAAATATTCATACTTTTCGATCATATCAAGGTTTTCCGTCACCTTGGCCATGAGCCTTTCCTCTTCAGGTTCCACGAGGGAAGGCTTGTTCGTTGGAAACCCTGACGCGTCGTGGTTAAGGCCTGTGACATGGAACCTGTACCCGCTTCCGAAATCAGCCATGGGCGGCACAATGCCCTTGCTCGTGTCGTAAGGGAGATATTCCTCCGGGGGGCAGTCAGGCCTGGGCCTGTCCCAGATCTCCAGTTCCCCCTTTTCCGGTATGACGATCTTCTCCCTCATGTGTCCGATAATCTCATCCGTCAGGAGAATAACGGGGGTGCGGAGCCGTTCGGAGATGTTGAAAGCCCTCACTGTCTCGTTGAAGATCTCCTGCACGGAGGCGGGAGTAAGGACGATGGCCGGGTGGTCCCCATGGGTGCCCCATTTAGCCTGCATGACGTCAGATTGGCTTGGGCCAGTGGGCAGGCCGGTGCTGGGGCCTCCTCTCATGACATTGAGGATGACGCAGGGGACTTCGGTGATGCACGCGAATCCCAGGTTCTCCAATTTGAGCGACATCCCCGGTCCGCTGGTGGCGGTCAGGCTCTTTTTGCCCACGAGGGACGCCCCGATGATGGAGGCCATGGCAGCGATCTCATCCTCCATCTGAATGAAAGCTCCCCCGACCTTGGGAAGGCGACGGGACAGCAGTTCTGCCACTTCAGTGGAAGGGGTTATGGGATATCCACCGAAAAATCGGCATCCGGCATAAAGCGCACCCTCGGCGCACGCCTCGTTCCCCTGATAGAAAACTTCTTTACCACTCATCAGTTTTTCCCCTTTTTGCCTTTGCCCATGACCTCAATGGCGAAATCAGGACATCTGATCTCACAGAGCATGCACTCGTTGCAGTCCTGGATACGGGCAACGTGAACCTTGAAATCCTTGAGATCCAGTACGGATTGGGGACACAGCTTTACACATATCTCGCATCCCTTGCAGTAACGAGGGATAATAGTGATCTGCCTTCCTTCATGCTCGGCGACCACCCTTTCCTCCTTCAGGGCCTTAACAGCACTCATAGAAACCTCCGGTTACCTTACTCAGTTACCTTCCCAATACCTTGGCGATCTCCGCTCCAATGTCTGCCGGGCTGCGGCTGACTGTGACACCGGCATCCTCGAGGGCTGCTATCTTTTCCGCTGCCGTACCTTTTCCGCCAGCTATGATAGCCCCGGCGTGCCCCATTCTTTTTCCAGCCGGTGCCGTCTGGCCCGCGATAAATGAAACAACAGGTTTGTTCATCTCATCCTTGATAAAGGCGGCTGCTTCCTCCTCGGCGCTGCCGCCGATCTCACCGATCATCACAACAGCACTTGTTTCGGGGTCGCCGTTAAAAAGCCTCAGAAGATCTATAAAGGTGGTTCCGATAACAGGATCCCCTCCGATACCGATACATGTACTCTGCCCGATTCCAAGCTCCGTCAACTGGGCCACCGCCTCATAGGTAAGGGTCCCGCTCCTGGATATGACACCCACGTCACCCGGCTTGTGAATGAATCCGGGCATAATGCCCATCTTGCACTGACCGGGGGTGATAACCCCTGGACAGTTAGGACCCACAAGGCGGACGCTGTTGTATTTGATCGCATCTTTAACCTTGACCATATCTACTGTGGGGATACCTTCGGTGATGCATATTACAAGCTCCACCCCCGCTTCGGCAGCTTCCAGGATGGCGTCGCCGCAAAATGCCGGCGGGACAAAAATAAGCGCGGCGTTGGCGCCTTCCTTCTCGACAGCCGTGGCTACCGTGTTGTACACCGGAATACCCTCCACATCCTGCCCGCCCTTTCCAGGGGTAACACCGGCTACGACCTTTGAACCGTATTCGACACACTGCTTCGTGTGAAAGGTCCCTTCACGCCCCGTAATGCCCTGCACCACGATCCGGGTATTGTTGTTTACCAGGATGCTCATTTCGCACCTCCCGCTGCGGCGACGGCCTTTTCCGCGGCTGCCTTGAGCCCCTTGGCCGTTTGGAAGTTAAGCCCTGATTCTTCAATGAGTTTCAACCCTTCATCGGCGTTGGTGCCTTCGAGACGTACAACCACAGGTACCTTCAAGTCTACATTCTTCGCAGCGGCGATAACCCCCTGGGCCACAATATCGCACCGCACGATACCGCCGAAGATGTTCACAAGGACCGCCTTCACATTTTCATCAGAAAGAATGATCTTGAAAGCGTTTGTCACAGACTCCTCATTGGCCCCGCCGCCCACATCCAGGAAATTGGCGGGCTCCCCGCCTGCAAGCTTGATAATGTCCATGGTAGCCATAGCAAGGCCCGCCCCGTTCACCATGCACCCCACTGCCCCATCCAGTTTTATATAGGAGAGCCCGTCTTCAGAGGCCTTGACCTCAGAGGGGTCCTCTTCTGACAGATCCCGCAGTTCTGCAAGCTCCGGGTGACGGTACATAGCGTTATCGTCAAAGTTCAGTTTGGCGTCCAGAGCCATGACATCGCCATCATTCGTGATGATCAAGGGGTTGATCTCAGCCAGAGAGCAGTCTTTTTCAACAAACAGCTTGTACAGTTTCATGACAAAGGATGCCGCTGCTGAGGCGGTCTTTCCTTCCAGGCCCAGCCCATATGCAAGGTTCCGTGCCTGGTAGGGCATCAGCCCCATACCCGGGTCAGCAAACTCCTTGAGGATCTTTTCGGGCGTCTCAGCAGCCACCTTCTCTATCTCTACACCGCCTTCTGTACTGGCCATGAAAGCCACTTTTTCGGTTGCCCGGTCCACAACCACGCCCAGATAGAGTTCTGATGCGATACCCACGGCACCCTCCACCAGCACTTTGCTGACAACCTGACCCTCCGGACCAGTCTGGTAGGTAACAAGGGGCTTTCCCAACATGCCTGCCGCGGCGGCCTCGGCCGCAACAGCGCCATCAACGACCTTGACACCTCCGCCTTTTCCTCGTCCGCCAGCGTGGATCTGAGCCTTGACCACGACCTTGCCGCCGATACCCCTGGCGATCGCTGCAGCGTCGGGTGCCGAAGTGGCAACTCCACCGTCAGTTGTGGGGATACCGTACTGTTTCAACAGCTCCTTGGCCTGGTATTCATGAATTTTCATGTAGGTCCCTCCTAAAAGAACTGTATCCAGGTGTCTAGGTGTCGAAGTATCTAAGTGTCTAAGTGTCTAAGTGTCTAAGTGTCTAAATGTCTAAATGTCTAAGTGTCCAGGATCTTATGCACGTAGTTACATAGGTACATAGATACTTAGTTACATGATTTATTTGATCGCATACTCCTTCAAACCCTGTTCATATAGATCATTTCCTTCCGTATCGTTGACCACGATAACGGGGAAATCCTTGACTTGCAGTCTGCGGATCGCCTCCGGTCCCAATTCCTCATAGGCCAGGACCTCTGAAGATACAATACGTCTGGAGATGAGAGCCGCTGCCCCGCCCACTGCCGCAAAATATACAGCCTTGTGCTTCACCATGGCCTCCACAACTTCCCTGGACCTGGACCCCTTTCCGATCATTCCTTTCAGCCCCTTCTCTATTAGAATGGGAGAGTAGGCATCCATACGATAACTTGTGGTTGGTCCCGCCGATCCGATGGCCTCCCCGGGCCTCGTGGGGGTCGGCCCCACGAAATAGATGATCTGCCCCTTAAGGTCCATGGGCAGATCGTCACCTTTTTCAATGAGTTCCACAAGCCGCTTGTGGGCTGCATCTCGACCTGTGAGCATGGTTCCCGTGATAAGGACCCGGTCCCCCGCTCGAAGGCCAGCCACATCCTCATCTGTAAGGGGGGGGGTCAGTACAACAGGATCGGACATTTTTTTCTCCTCAACATTTTTTCAGCTCACGCAGAAAAAATGTAAAAATAACAGCAAATGTATTTCTGTCTCCAACGCTTCCCGTTTCTCTTCCAGATTAATTATTTAGGGGGTGCAATTGTGCCGGGCAACACCTAAATAATTAATTCCTTGTGCCTGTGGGCGTGGCAGTTGATATTAACAGCCACAGGAAGGCTGGCAATATGGCACTGCTGCATCTCTACGTGTACACCCAGGGATGTCGTACGTCCACCCAACCCAGCTGGCCCAATGCCCAGTTTGTTGATCCTTTCAAAGATGATCCTCTCCATCTCAGCCAGTTCGGGATCCGGGTTCGGTTCACCGATATCCCTCAGTAACGCTTCCTTGGCCAGTAGGGCGGCCCTTTCAAAGGTCCCCCCGATACCGACACCCACCACAATAGGCGGACAGGGGTTAGGACCTGATTCTTTCACCCGCTGGACGACATAATCGATGATGCCATCCTTGCCGTCAGAGGGCTTGAGCATCATGACGCGGCTCATGTTCTCGCTACCCCCACCTTTGCCCGCAAGGGTCAGCTTTAGCCGATCCCCCGGTACGACCTTTATATGGATAATGGCCGGTGTATTGTCTCCCGTGTTCTTGCGGGTAAAAGGGTGGCATACACTTTTACGCAGAAAGGCCTCTTCATACCCCTGACGGACACCTTCATTTATGGCTTCGTTAAGATCCCCTCCCGCAACATGGACATCCTGACCCAATTCCACGAAGATCACGGCCAAACCGGTGTCCTGACACATAGGGAACTTCCCTTCATCGGCTATTTGGGCGTTCTCCAGGAGCTGTTTAAGAACATCCTGACCGGACGGGGAGGTCTCTTCCTCAAGTCCTTTATCGAGAGCACTTACCACATCTTCTCCAAGGTGGTAGGCCGCACTCATGGAAAGACTTTTGATCGCTTCTGTAATTTCCCCTGCTGTGATCTCTCTCATACGACCCCCCCTCGGGGCACCACCCAACCCAACTTACTCCTTGAACGGAGCAATGGCACCGGTTGGGTGGTCATAAGTTGATATGAAAAAAGGAGGCAGCCGCCGGAATTTCCGGCGGTCTCCCTCCATGTGCTGGCGAACAAACCTCGATCTCCTTCATCAGAAAGGCAGTTTCTGAACATTTTCCCTGATATCTTCCACCGATTTCTCAAGCATCGCCTTCTCTTCATCGGTCAGTTCTATCTCGATTATCTTCTCGACACCGTCGCCGCCAAGGATGATGGGGACACCGACATAAAGCCCGTCGAAAACGTTGTACTCGCCCTCAAGGGCCGCAGCACAAGGCATCATCCGCTTCTTGTTCTTGAGGATGGCCACAGCCATCTCAACCGCGGCAGCTGATGGTGAGTAATAAGCACTTCCGGTCTTCAGGAGGCTCACGATCTCACCACCCGCATTGCGCGTCCTCTGCACGATGGCCTCTATACGGTCTGCGGGAATCAGTTTTTCGATGGGGATACCGCCGGCGTATGAGTAGCGAACCAGCGGGACCATGCTGTCCCCGTGCCCACCCATGACAAAGGCGCTGGTGTCCTGAACTGAGATTCCCAGTTCCATGGCGATAAAGGCCCTGAACCGGGCGCTGTCAAGTACACCGGCCATTCCCACAACCCTGTTCTTGGGGAAACCGCTGACCTGCCTGGCCACGTAGGTCATGACGTCCAGAGGGTTGCTCACCACGATTATGTAGCAATCCGATGAATATTTGACGATCTGCTCCGTACAGGACTTAACGATCTCGAAGTTCTTGATAAGGAGATCGTCACGGCTCATGCCCGGTTTCCGGGCGAGTCCCGCTGTGATGATGACGACGTCCGAATTGGCCGTTTCTTCATAGCTGTTGGTGCCGATGATGTTATAATCGAATCCCTCTACAGGAGCGGTCTGGATGAGATCGAGAGCCTTGCCCTGGGGCATGCCCTCAAGAATATCCACAAGGACGATATCTCCCATATCCTGAGCGGCAAGCCAATGGACAGCTGTGGCACCTACGTTCCCGCCGCCAACAACGGTGATCTTGTTTCTTCTTTTCGCCATGTGAGACCCCCTTGGTTCTGGCCGGGTAAACTGGCCAGCAGTTTACTGTTAACAGTTTACAGCTTATGGTCAGATCCAGGCCGTATCATCAGTACTTCTAACGGGTGGATTGAACTGTAAACCGTGTACTTTGAACCGTTAACTACTCCCCGACATACAAGTGAACTACCACGGGCTCACGCCCGCAGAATTAAGAATGAGCATTAAATTTCACATGGCCGAACCAGGTACATCCAACCTCTGTAACACCTTATTACCCTTCGGCCATCCAGAGCAATGAAAGCGGATATTGTTAAGAAATTGGACCTGCTCATATTGATTTTGGCCCATGTTGCAGGCTCTTAAATTAAAAAAAGGGGGACGACGTTCCCGCCGTGCCCCCTATGAACCGGCCTTCCCGTCTGATCCAGCGGAGGGGGGTTTCGCTGAACCAGTTCGGCTGAGGCCTGACACTAAAACCTAGAATTACTAGTATACAATATACAGTATACGTATATAGGGCAGACGAAGGGCTGTCAAGGATTTTTAGGGTAAAAGACGGTGATTTGTGACGGGAAAAGTCAATTGCGAATTGAGGATTGAGGATTGAGGATTGAGAATTTAGAATTGAGAATTGAGCAATAGTGAACTGTGAACCGTGAACAGTGAACGGGGTTTTCTCCGCGTCCCCGTGTTTCCGCGTCACCGCGTCTTAAGATCTTTCTCCCCCTCCCGGGCAAAACTATTTCCGCAATCGCAGCCCCAGTTCCGCAAGCTGGGCCGGGTCCACCGGGCTGGGGGCATCCGTGAGAAGACAGGTCGCTTTCTGGGTCTTGGGAAATGCAATGACGTCCCTTATGGATTTGGCGCCGGTGAGCAGCATCATGATCCTGTCAAGACCAAAAGCGATGCCTCCGTGGGGGGGTGCGCCATACTGGAGGGCTTCCAGGAGGAACCCGAACTTTTCAATAGCCTCTTCAGGGCCGATATTGAGAAGTTCGAAAATCCGACTTTGGACATCCTTGCTGTGGATACGGATGCTCCCTCCTCCAATTTCAGACCCGTTAAGGACCATGTCATAGGCCTTTGCACGGACCTTATCCGGATCCGACGCAAGTAAATGAAGGTCTTCCTCCTTGGGTGAGGTGAAGGGGTGGTGCATGGAATAGTACCTTCCATCGTCCTGGTCGTACTCAAACAGCGGGAAGTCAACCACCCAGAGGAAATCGAACTTGCCCTCCGGGATGAGGTTAAATTTCTGGGCAACATGGAGCCTGAGCTGCCCCAAAGACTCGTTGACCATGGATGCCCCCCCCGCAATGACAAGTAAAAGGTCGCCGGGTTGAAAAGAAGCTCGCGCCTCGACTTCCTGCCTGACGTCCTCGCTAATAAATTTAGCCAGAGGAGACTGCCAACCGTCCGGATTGATTTTAAACCACGCAAGCCCCTTTGCACCGTAAATGGCAGCATGGTCAGCCAGTTCATCAAGCTCCTTGCGTGAGGTGTCGCCGCCACCCTTAACGTTAAAACCTTTGATTATCCCGCCACCCTTGAGGGTTTCGGAAAAAATTCGTGCTTCCGTACTTCCGAGGTTGTCCGTAAAATCAACGAGCTCCATGTCAAAGCGGGTGTCAGGCCGGTCAACACCGAACCTGTCCATGACCTCCCCATAGGAGATCCTGGGGAAAGGAGTTGGGATATGAATACCCTTGGCAGATTTTAAAAGATCGGCCACCATCCGCTCCATAACGTCAAAAAGAGTGTCCTCGGTTACAAAGGACATCTCAACATCGATCTGAGTGAATTCGGGCTGACGGTCAGCCCGCAGATCCTCGTCCCTGAAACAGTGAACGATCTGAAAATATCGATCGTACCCCGAGATCATGAGAAGCTGTTTGAACAGCTGTGGCGACTGAGGGAGAGCGTACATGAGCCCGTTGTGCACTCTGCTGGGCACCAGGTAGTCACGAGCGCCCTCAGGTGTGCTCTTGGTCAATATTGGTGTCTCGATCTCGAGAAAGTCTTCGCCATAGAAGAAATCACGAACACTCTTACTGGCCAGGGACCTTAGAACCATGTTTTCACGAAGTGTATCCCTTCTCAGATCCAGATACCGGTACTTAAGCCGTACGCTCTCAGCAACTTCCATACCTTCCCGATCGTCCAGACTGAACGGCGGGGTCAAACTGGAGTTGAGCACCTTGAGTTCATCCACCATCACCTCTACATTACCGGTAGCAATTTCCGGATTAGACATGCCTTCCGGCCGAGGTATAACCTCACCTTTTACAGAGATAACATACTCTGACCGCAGGTTCTCAGCCTTTCCGTGGGAAATTGGATTGTGCTCAGGGTTGAAAACAACCTGAGTCAACCCCCACCTGTCCCTCAGATCAACGAAGATGAGACCGCCATGATCGCGACGGCGAAGGACCCACCCCATGAGAAGGACTTTCTCACCGATATTCTTTTCTGTCAGATCGCTGCAATGATGGGTACGTTGCCAATCGCCAAGGGGATCCAGTTTTCCAGGTGTCGTTTCCAAAGGTTGCTCCTTTAAGATCCGTGAAAAGTGAAACGTGAACAGTGAACGGGAAAAACCAAAAGGATGCTAGCAACTTCCATAATTAACGATTCACGATTCACCGTTCACCATATATTAATTTTCCTTCAACCTCTTCAACATGACCTGCTGCTGCTGTATCTCCAGGGAAAGGGAGGCCAGGTTCAGCAGAATTTCCAGTGAATCGATATCCCTGGGAGGTGTCCCGCCTGGTATAACATCGCAATACAGCAGTGCCACGACCATATTTTGAACAAGGATAGGAAGAATAACCGTATGCTTCGGCAAGGGTTCCCCGAGCAGTTCCTTGATCTGACTCCCCAACTTTTCACCTGGATCATTTACGGTGATCAGTTTCCCGGCTTCTACAGCCTGCTTGATGAGGGGCGAATCAGATATTTTCATGGATAGTTCCTTGACACTGGCTCCGAACTGCTGACCCTCGGGACGCCTGTCACCTCCGTAAAAACCGGTCAACTCATCCTTTCTTATAAGGAAGATCGCGCATCGATCCATCTCCCGAGCCGCGAAATTGACAATGACTTCGGCCATTTTGGCAAGGCTCTTGTCTCTCACCATACTGGAGCTTGTCTCGGAGAGGAACCTGATATCCCCGGTGTCTCTCTGGACGACTTCGCCAACCTTTTCCAACTCCTCCCGAGACTGTATTAACTGGGTCAGGAGCTCCTCCCTGAGGATGTTTTGCTGATCTCTCTCAAAATAAACCTCGTGCCGCTGGATAACGTTCTGGATGCAGACGGCCACCTCTTCGATAAACAGATTCAGCTGGTTTTCCAGTTCCTCCGGACGAATTTCCTTACGGTCAGGTTTGTTGATGTAATAGGTGGCACCTAGAAACAGCGCACGTCTCCTGATGCTTGCATCCGGGTAGGCTGTGTTTACGATGACCGGAATATGGCTGTAGGTTTTCTGGATCTCCTCTAAAAGTTCCAGGCCGCCGAAAATCCCCTTCCCGCTCAAGGTGGGCATGATGAGATCCGCAAGAACGATAGGTATTTTCCCCGTATCTTCGTATTCCATCAGCTTCTCTAAAGCCAGGTGAGGGGACTCAACTGCATCCACTTCAAAACCGAAACTGATGAGTTTGTCCTTGAACATCTCCCGCATAAGCATCTCGTCCTCAACCAACAGAACGACTTCGTCCGGTTTTAGATCACGGAGCTTCTGGCTGACCCGACGCACAGCCTGGAGGATTTCCTCCTTGATGTTTTCGTCTATCTTCCCTTTGTGCGGAACGATCTGATCGATGGCCCATTCATCCTCGACGGCGGATGCCATTTGCGCCGCCTTATTAGCCATTTCCTTGTAGGAAATATCACCTACCGGATCCCCGGGCACCTCCTCCTCCTCAACACGGTACAGACCCTCCTTCCATGTGAGCAAGTGGACAAGGGATTCCTCGGCCACGCTCATCATGGCTGTGGCAAGTGATTCCTTTTCAATGACAGCCTGCTCTATGAGGATCTCCCCCAGGAAGGAACCGCCTTTTGTCTTTTGAGCGTTCAGGGCGCCCTGAAGTTCCTTCTCGGTAATAATGTTCTTGCTGACAAGGTACCTTCCCAACCTGCTCTTTGCGCGAGGTTCCCTTATAAACACGATCTTGCCACCCTTCAGGGTAACGGAGGCCAGCCCCGTTTTACCCTTAAGGGTCACCGTGCCGGTAAAAGACGTTCCTTCAGCATCGGTGAGGATCTTCAGAAGGTTTTTGCTTTTAAGGCTTCCAGATGTGTTCATCACTTTTCTTTCCCCTTCAGTTTTTTCAAGAAGGATTCCCTATCAACCGTAACCTGGTCTCCTGTAGAGAAATCCTTTACCTGCAAAGTTCCGGCCTTCAGTTCATCATCTCCCACCAGGAGCACTTGCGGAGTTCCTGTCCTGTTGGCAATCCTGAGCTGCGCCTTGAGACTCCTGTCCTCCAGATCAGTTTCTACGGAATACCCCTTCCCTCGAAGGGCATCCGCGAGAGCCATGACATTGATCCGCGCGGTATCCGTTGCCGCGGCAATGTAGTAATCCACCACAGGTAACGGGATGTTATCCCAATCCATAACATGGGTCAGACGCTCGAGCCCTATGGCAAAACCGATCCCGGGGACATCCCCTCCTATCTCCCTGGCAAGACCGTCATACCTGCCGCCGGCCGCCACAGCGTTCTGGGCTCCCAGTCCACCGCAAACAGCCTCGAACGCGGTCCTGTTGTAGTAATCAAGACCTCGCACGATCCGGGGATCCACCTGGTAGGGAACATTGAGACCGGTTAGGCCGCTGTTTACACGAGAGAAGTGATCCTCGCACTCCGGACAAAGATATTCAAGTATTACCGGAGATGCCTCCAGAACATCCCTACAGGAAGGAACCTTACAGTCCAGCACCCGCATGGGGTTTGTTTCGGTCCTCCGCACGCAGTTCGAACACAGGTCACCCGCAGAACTCTTTATGAAATCAACCAGATCTTCCCTGAAAGGAGGCCTGCAGACTTGACACCCGAGGGAGTTTACCAGGATCTTCACATCCTGCAATCCCAACTCTACAAAAAGCAGATGGAGCAGATCGATGACTTCCACATCCACCATAGGTCCCGATCCACCAATAGCTTCAAGGCCTATTTGATAAAACTGCCTGTACCTTCCCTTCTGAGGCCGCTCGTACCGAAACATAGGGCCCGTATAAAATATTTTTGTAACTCCCCCCTGTAATTTCCAGCCTCCTTCAAGGTATGCCCTCACAGCAGATGCGGTACCTTCCGGACGAAGGGTCAAGCTCGCCCCATTGCGATCCGGGAATGTGTACATCTCCTTTTCCACGATGTCCGTAGCCTGGCCTATGCCGCGGGAGAAAAGCTCCGTAGACTCAACCAACGGAAGCCGAACTTCACGATAACCGAAACGACCGAAATGCTTCCTGGTACGGTCTTCCGCATAGCAATGCCTGAAGGTTTCATCTGGAGAGATATCCCTGAAGCCGCGGATACCCCTGATGAGTTTACTCATGGTAAGTGGTCCTCTATGCGGTATCGGAAGAGATGGGAGGATCTATCGGTCCGGTCAGCGTCTGTTCTCCGGGTGTGGCGACATACACAATGTTCTTGCGTCCAAATTTACCCTTGTACATGGCTTCATCAGCCAGATGGAGAAGTTCCACCTTGGTCACACCGTGTTCCGGATAGGACGCAACGCCGATGGAAACGGTGAGTTTGATGGGGTACCCTTCACTTTCCGTGAAGATGTAGTCCTCAACCATCTGACGGATTCGTTCGGCTACGATCACGGCACCCTTGGAATTGGTGTCGGTCAGCACTACGATGTATTCGTCCCCTCCGTACCGGGCAACAGCATCCACTTTTCGCACAGCTCCCTTCAGCAGCCCGGCCAGTTCTACCAGGATTTTGCTCCCCAGGAGGTGACCGTGCTGATCGTTGACCTCTTTGAAGGAGTCAAGGTCCAGGAACAACACCGACATGGAGGAGCTAAGCCGCTGGGCCCGAACAAGTTCCCTGTCGAGAATGTTGTTCAGATACCTGTAGTTGAAAACGTTGGTCAGGTCGTCTGTGATGGTTAGGATCTTGGCCTGGGAATAAAGCATGGCGTTTTCCAGGGCTGTACTGGCATGTTGGCACAAAAAGTTTGACACACGCAGCGATTCCTTACCGAAAACCCCTTTCTTTTCTGTATCGAAAAGGACAACAACTCCTGCCAATTCGTTCTTATTCTGAAGAGGAATAAAAAGAGATGACTGGACAGGATCTGAGCTGCTCCTGTATTTAACAGTCGTAGTCAAGGGGTGATCCGGGATGAACGGTTCGGACAGGTGGGCCAGTTCCTGTTGAAACTCATCGAACAGTTTCCTGTCTAACCCCTCGTTCTCCTGAACGTCGAACCCTTCTGACAGAATGATGTTGGATTCGCCCTGTTCCTGGTCAACTATGTAGAGGAAACCCCTCGTGGCGCCGGTTTCCTTGATGATGAGGTCGAAAATAATCTGGTAAAGTTCCTCTATTTCGATGGTCCTGGAGATGCGGCTGCTGGCATCGTAAAGCTTAAGGCTGTTCCTGAGTTCCCTGTTCTCTTCTGCCAGTTTCGACTGCTCCAGAGCGCGATGTACCACGATCTTGAATTCGGCTGGGTTCAAGGGTTTCCGGATGTAATCGAGAGCTCCGATCTTCATGGCCTTGACTGCAGTCTCCACGGTACCGTGACCGGTTATGAGGATAACACCCAGGTAAGGGTGCTCCAGACGAAGGATCTCCACCAGGTCAAGTCCGGTTTTGTCCGGCATGACAAGATCGGAGATGACCAGATCAATCCCCCCCTGGCGGATGATCTCAAGACCATCATCAACGCTTTGGGCCTCAACGACCTCAAAGCCACCATCCTCTTCAAGGATCTGATGGCAGAAAGTCCGTGCGAAACGGTCATCGTCAACCACCAGTATCTTCGATACGGTCATCGATTCTCCCCGGGAAAAATTATCTAAAAAATTCTCTAAAGACATATAAAATAACAGTTTTAATTATCAGAACCAAACATGGTTGTCAACAACAGCGGATCAACTTCAAACGGCCCACCCTTTTTGTACCGTATTTTCACAATTGTATCACCTGTGAACACAAGTTTTATCCCCTTCCCCTCGAACCATTGAACAACCTCAGGAGCCGGGAGATGACTGTTCCCGGGAGACCGGGAGGGGCACACCGCGATGAAATTACCATCGCTATTGATGGAAGACACGGCGTCATCCAGACCGGCCGGCGGAAACCCACTTTTGCTGCCGTGGTGCGGAACCTTTAACAGATCCAGGCTGTGGATCCTGCCCAGGGAGCGCTGGACCTGATCCCAGCCGGCATCGCCTGTAAACAGAGCCCGGAATCCCTCAATCTCCAGAAGCAACTGCAGGGATCCCCTGTTAACGTCCTTCACCTGTTTTCCCTTCTCCTCAGTCCCAAGAACCGTAAAAACCATGGAAGAGAGCTTCACCACCTCTCCGTACCTCAAACCTTGTACACTTGTATCCGTGAAGGTCCTGCCAGGGGAAATGGACCGATCCTCTTCCAAACCGGAACCTTCCGGCAGATAAATTACCTGTACCGGCCACTTGGCCATGATGTCCTCCAACCCGCCGGCATGGTCGGGATGGAGATGGGACAGGAAAATAGCCTCCAAATTCCGGACCCCCTGCCTCTGAAGGGCCCTGGCTACCGGACTGTCCCGGCCTGGAAACCCTCGCGGACCGCAATCTATAAGAACCGTTTTACCATGGAAAGTGATTATTGCAGCGTCCGCCTGCCCCACCATAGGAAAACTGATAACCAGGTCGTCGCGATTTATCTTTTCATTAAAAAACTCACCGGTTCCGGAAACGGCAAGTATAATAATAAAGATCGCTATTCCAGCATTCAAACGGTATTTTTTTTGCTGCCATACCAAGACTCCTACCAGCGCAGTCAGTGATGCGATCAGGCACCCCGCCGGGGAAAGTCGCTGAAATGAAAGGGGCAGATCAGCCAAATGAGCCATAAACATGAGTATTAGACCCGATGCCTCAAGCCATATGTTTATTAGAGGCTCGAGGGGAAACCATGGGAACAGGGCAGCAGAATCTATGAGAACCGCAACAGGTATCAGAAACAGACTGAAGGGTACGCCGGCGACGAGGTTCCCAATCGGTGCGATAATGGAAATCCCACCGGCGAGCCAAACGGCCATGGGCAAAGTGAAAAGGATCGCCCCCATGGTCATTTGCATCGAACCTTTTATAAAATTGCCTCCCCATCCACTGCTCAGTCCCCGGCCACCGAGACCTCGACTGCTCAGAACGATCCCGGTGACCGCCAATGCCGAAAGCACAAGGGAAACATCGGGCTGTTCATCGGAACTGAAGCAGACCAGGAGCAAAACGCACAAGGAGAGGCTTGTCATAGGTGAGGAGTTTCGTCCTGGGAGGACCGCCGACCCCACCAGTATAAAATATACTACAGCCCTCAGAGCCGAAGCACTGAGTCCCGTAAAACACATATAAATAGCGACGGCAAATACGGAAAAGATCAAAAAAACACCACGGACTACACGCGGGTTGACACGCTGTAAGGTTGAGGCACAAAGACGAAGGATGAGCAGGAACGGGAGGATGGCCGCTCCCACATGCACCCCTGATATGGCCAGAAGGTGATAGGTTCCGGTCTTTTGAAGAATATCCCTGGTTCTCACCCCAACCTGCCACCTTTCGCCAAGGGAAATAGCGCCCAGCAGCCCTGAGGTGGAACTGCCCTTGAAAGTACGAAGAACTTTAACAAGACGTTCACGACCCTTGAAAAAGGTTGAAAGCGCCCTTGGACCTGCCTGCCATCCGCCGGTAACGATGCTGCCATTGATCACAAGTGGAACGATTCCGGGACCGGTTTCATGTAAAACAGTCCGCATAATGATCTCCTCCCCCTGCATGATCTCCTCACTGACAGGAACACTGACCCTTAGAAGGAAGTTCACCGTTTCACGTCCGGAACCCCACACCTCAGAAACTCTTACCGTAAGCGTATTTTGCCCGTATAAAGACGGCGTTTTCCCCACCACTGTGCCTTTAACTGTCACCTGCATGCTGTAAAATCTGGAATTGGCATGAAGGTGTAAACGTTTCAGATTCTCAAGGGTAATACCGCTGATAATACCAGCGGCACTCAAGGCCAGGATGGAAGGCTGCACAAGTGCCAGAACACAAATTGCGGGCATGGCGATGGAAAGCCACCTCTGATCCTGTTTCAGGGTGAAGCGGCCAAAAAGGCATCCGATGAGAAGACACACCGCCATGATCACAGCGGGGGCACAGGGGAGGAAGGGCCGGTGATCGTTTATCCGCTTGTCCGCCGCAGCTTTAAGCGAAGGCGGATGATCGGTGGAAGAGTTCATCCAGAAGGAGGAGCAAGATTGGGGCCATAATGATTTTCCCACGAAGTAAGCGGGGAAAAGCAATGTCTAGATTCTAGTGTCTAGAGTTTAGATAATGATTTGGAAACGGGGTGTCGGCGTGTCGGGGAGATATCGACTTGGCGATCAATCTCAGATCTCAAATCTCAGATCTCAAAAGTTTACCCAGGGCTGAGCTTTCCTCTGTGCCTGGAACCTGTCACGCCAGAGGCGTGATACCTCCGTGGTGATTAAAATCGTTTTTATTGAACCGCGCCTTAAACCCGATTCAAGCCTTCCTCTGCGCCTGAAGCCTTTCACGCCAGCGACGTGACGAACTCTGCGTTTCAAACCACCGCCTTTATAGTAATAAAAAAAGGCGGCCCTCAGGCCGCCCGATCTTTATATCTTCTGCATTCTACATTCCACATTCTACATTCTATTTCTTTTTGAACCTCCCAAACAGTCCCTTCTTCTTCGGCGCCTCTTCCTCAGGTTCCGTTTCCGGGAAATCAAAATCCAAAGAGGGGGCAGTGGGATCATACTCTGAATCAGGTTTCGGGGAGGATATTCCCGCCGCCGCAGTGTCCAGGTCCTTTTTCAGGAGAAGCTTTTCCTCCTGAGGAGGAAGCTCCGGTATACGAAGATCATCGTGCTCCTGCCCATCCAGAGGAGCACCAAGAGGCTCGTTTATCGAATCCTCAAGGGGCATCAGCTCCTCTTCCACCAATAGCCTGTTTTCAGAGGCGCTTTGGGTCTCAATTGGGTCAGTTTCAGGCTCAAACTGAGGCTCTGGCCCAGATTCCGCTTCAGATACCGTCTCGGTTTCCGGGGTGGGCTCAGGCTTGTCCTCCGCAGCCTTGAGGAAGGGGAATTCGGGATGAGGTCCGGGCTCGGATACACCAAGAGCGGCACCAGATACATCAACCTCAAGGCTTCTACCCTCTTCACCCTCCAACATCCTGGCATTAATGTTGATGGACAACTCCAGTGTTCCAAGACCCTCTACAGGGACCAGTATCTTTATGGGTGAACCAGATGCATGTTCCTCCATCACGACGTTGGCGTGGTCCCCCTCGATCCCGCCACTGGCGGGACTCGGGGCAGGCGTGACAGGTTTGGTCTCAGGTTCCGGTTCGGGTTCTGGTTCGGGTTCTGGTTCGGGCTCGGGAAAAGGCTCAGCCTTATCCCTCATCGCTTCCTCCTCCATCAAGGTATCAGCGGCCATGGAAGCAACAGTGGATGCGAAGGAGGATTCTGGTACTGGTTCGGGTTCGAGCTCGGGCCTGTCCTCCATAGTTTCAGCGAAGGCGGATTCGGGTTTGGATTCGAGCCCTTCGATCCCGCTTTCAGCGGCTTCTGGAATAGGGTCAGCCTCAGATGCTTCCGGTTCAGACCTGCCCGCCCCAGCCTTGGCGGAGGAGGATTCGGGAGAAAGTTCAGCTACACTTCCCATTCCGCCGGCAAACTGGTCCCGCTGCCCCCTCATAGCGAGACGCACGATCTCAGTCAGTGTCTCCATTACACCCTTGCCATCAGAGGCTACTGCCTCGGTCATAACAGCTCCATGATGGTTCAGCAAGGAGGTTAGCTCCTCCATGGAGATCGCTTCGTCCAGATCTCTTTTATTGGCCTGAATGATGTGGGGCAGGTCCCCCAGAGACTTTCCATAGGACTGAAGGTTTTTTTCAAGATTGAGCACACTCTCAAGGTTGGCATCCGCCATTGCCTTTTGCGAATCGGCCACAAAAACGATCCCGTCAACGCCCTTGAGAACCAGTTTCCGCGTAGCGTTGTAATGAACCTGGCCTGGAACCGTATACAAGTGCAGCCTTATCTTGTATCCCCCCAGGGAGCCTAGCTCCAGTGGCATGAAATCGAAGAACAAGGTTCTGTCGGTCTGGGTGGCCAGGGATACGAGCTTTCCCCTATATTCAGACTTGATCCCATCGTGGATCTTCTGAAGATTGGTAGTCTTTCCTGAGAGCCCGGGCCCGTAATAAACGACCTTTACGTTTACTTCTTTCTTAGGATAGTTGAAGACCGCCATCCTGTTTCCCCTTATTTCTTTTCGACTTTCGTACTTGTCATTCTCCTGGCATTGTTTCTCAAGGCAACCGGGAGAGACCTGCTCTTTGCAATGAGCTCCAGGTCATTTCTGCTCACACGGGTCAAGAATCTGATGGAGAGGTTGACCGGTGTCTTGGGGTTCATGACAAGCCCCTTAAGTATATTGCGATTTGCCACCCACTCACGGTTGTTTGCTATAGCACGGAGTATCTCCACGTTGGTCCCGGTATTCTTGGTGAGCATCTCAATCTCGTTCTCTTTGAGACCGGGGTTTTTCAATACAGCCTTATAAACGTCCCTGTTGGTATCCTTGATGAGGATGGTACGGACTTCCTTGTCGCCTTTCATGGCCGTCTTGATCTTCTGACCAACGGTCATCTTCTGGATGCTTTGGGAGATACTCAGCGTTTTTTCTTCTTCCAGGGGCGCTTCTGTATCCTCTTCAACTACCGCCCCTACTTCCTCCGTAAGCACGATGTCGGTTACGACAAGGAGCGCTCGATCCTCCTCAGAAAGGAACGGGTTGCTCAGCAAGGCTTCGATCCAGTCACGCCGCTGGCCTGCGTGCCTGGCAAAGTATGCGATGGCATGGCTGGAAAGTTTCGGATCTGCGAGAAGAACGGTTATATCTTCGGGGATTATTTCTTTCAGAACCCGAACAGCGATATCCCTCTCCCTGGTCTCTCTGGATTCCAGCATCTTTATCAGGGTACCGAGGTGAAGAGCATCCATTTTGCCTGGCGGTTGGGAAGTATCCTGCATTTAAGATCCCCAAGGTAAAGCCGTGATTCGTGATCTGGTGCACGTGCTCAAGACGCGGCGACGCGGTGGCGCAAAGAGGAAGTTACTCCGTGTCTCCCCATCCCCGTGTCTCCGTGTCTGGACCCAGCCCCGAGTCATCATGGCGGCGGGATGAGGGGCAGGATTTCACTGCAGTTTGACCACAACACCTTCCAACCCTTTGTCCTTGAGTTCCTGTTTGGCAATGGCGGCATCATCCCTGTCAGGATAACTCCCCACACGAACGAAAGTCATGGGCAGCCTGGCCTCCCGCTTGAGCAGTTTTACCGGATAGCCCATGGAGCGGATCTTTTTCATGATGCTCGTAGCGTTTTCTTCCAGCAAATAGCTGCCGGCATTGATGATGGCGCCTCCATCGTCGCGACGCCTCATATTGGAGTCCACACCCGCCTCCTTGAGCCGGGAGAGAACGGCCCTGGCGTCATTGACATTATCGAAGGGGCCCACCGTCAACATGTTCATCATAGCTGTTGTCGATCCTTTTTTCCGGAAAGGTTCATATCCCAGCCCGCGCAGCTTCTTTTCAAGTTCGACAACGCTGGAGTCGAGAATAAAAGCGCCCATCTGCAGGGAATACTGGACCGTACCTGCTGCTGCCACTGGAGCCGCTTCCGGCACTGGTTCAGGTTTCGGCGTGGGTTTTATAATCACCGGTGCCGTTTCTGGAAGCGTTTCAGGTGAAGTGACTACAGTATCAATTGAGGTATCACCAGAGGTCTTGACAGGCTGGATCGTCTCACCACCAGACGGGGTCTCGGCCTGGACTTCAGTGATCACATTCTCAGGTACAGGTGCAGGTTCCGGTTTGAGGGGGGTGACGGCAACACTCACCGGCGGAATCGGGACGGCCGGCATCGCTGCCTTATCTCTCTTAAGGTAGGTCAATGCCCCGTAGAGAAGCCCGATAATTATGATCAGGGCGCCGCCGATGACTACAAAGGGAGAGGGTGACTTCCTGGTACCCCTTTCAACCGCGTCATCCACCATCTGCTCCTGGTCGAAGACCGGCTCGTCAAAGGTCTTTTCCTCCGAAATTGGCCCCTCTGAAAGGATCCCATCCATGAGATCCGAAACAGCGATATCAGGCAAAGGGGGAGTCGGTAAGGGAGGCGGCTGAAGGGGGGGCATCCCGAATTCGGGAGAAGGCTCCATTGCCGCTGGTTCACCAGGGGGAAGATCGGGAACCGGTGGTGGTCCCTCAGGGGTGTCTTCAGACCTGGTGGAGGAAAGACCAGGCAGTGGTCCCAGACCCTGCTCTTCCTGACCGAACAGGTCTTCTTCACTGTCCGGCTTACCTGAATCGGTAGTCTTTTCCTTTTTGCCGAAGGAAAAGGGGTCCAGGTTTTCCCGTTTGGGGAAAAGGTCGAAATCGTCGCCCATACTCTATTCCTTTTCCTTTTTGCCGGCAGCCTCCTGGATGATCTTCTCTCTCAGGTGCGCCGGCACCTCCTCATAATGGGAGAAAGACGTGACAAAAGAGGCCCTACCCTCGGTCATGGACCTCAAATCAGGAGCGTAGGTTAAAATTTCCGCCATGGGAGTTTGGGCCTTAACGACCTGTACACCTTCCCTGGGATCCATCCCAACGACCTTTCCACGCCTTTGGTTCAGGTCACCGATCACTGCACCCATGAAATCGTCCGGTACGGTGATATCAATATTGACAATGGGTTCCAGAATTATCGGGTTGCATTCCATAAAACCTTTTTTAAAACCCATGGATGCGGCTATTTTAAAGGCCATTTCCGAGGAATCAACCGCGTGGTAGGACCCATCGTAAAGGGTTACCCTGACATCAGTGACAGGATAACCGGCCTGGGCACCCTCCACCAGCGACTCGCGAAGCCCCTTTTCAACAGCGGGGATATACTGCCGCGGGACAACGCCCCCCACGATCTTGTCCACAAACTCGAACTCACCGCCACGAGGCAAAGGTTCGATCTCAAGCCACACATCCCCGAACTGACCGCGCCCGCCGGTTTGTTTCTTGTACCTGCTCTGGAGGCTGGTCTTTCCTTTTATCGTTTCTTTGTAAGGGACCTTGGGGATGGCCATCTCCACCTCGACCCCGAATTTCGACTTGAGACGCTCCACCGTGACCTCGATGTGCTGCTGCCCCATACCCGAAAGAATGCTTTCCCGGGTGGCCTCGTCCCTCCTTACCCTGAGGGATGGGTCCTCGTCCAGAAGCCGCGCCAGGGACTGGCTGACTTTCTCCTCGTCCCCTTTGGACTTGGGCTTGATCGCATAGGAAAGAGAAGGTTCCGGGAGGCTGAGAGGCGGCAGGATAAACGGCTGGCCTTCAGTGGTTAAAGTGTCCCCGGTTCTTGTTTCCTTGAGCTTTGCAACACCAGCGAGCTGACCCGCGATAACCTGGGGCACATTGACCTGTTTCTTGCCCTGGAGGAGAAACAGGTTGCCAAACCGTTCCTTTGCCTCCCGGCTGGCGTTAAAGAAACCGCTGTCGGCCTTGAGCGTCCCGGATACGACTTTGAAGAGTGTGAGCTTACCGGCATAAGGATCAGCCAGGGTTTTGTATACAAAAGCTGCGAAAGGTTCGTCAGCCGACGGATTTCTCACCACCTCTGCCCCTTTGCTGTCTGTCCCGGTCACAGCACCTCTGTCAACAGGGGACGGCAATAAGGCCACCACGGCATCAAGGAGCTTCCTCACTCCAATGTTAAGGGTCGCAGACCCACAGAAAACAGGTACGAGATCACCGGCAATGACCCCTGCTCGGAGCCCGTGAAAAACTTCATCATCGGTAAGTTCGCCGGTCTCGAGGTACTTCTCAACCAGGTCGTCGTCCCCTTCGGCTGCAAACTCCACCAGTTTTTCCCGGTAATCATCCGCCATTTCGGTCAGGTCAGAGGGAATATCGTGCTCCGTGAACTTGCCGCTGCCGTCCATCTCGTAAAGACAGGCCTTCATGGAGATAAGGTCCACAACACCCTTAAAGTCGGCTTCGGCACCGATGGGGATCTGAAGGAGGACAGCCCTCGTTTTGAGGGTTTTCTCCACATCGGCTATGGCTTTATTGAAATCCGCACGCTCCCGATCCATCTTGTTAATGAACAGGGCGCCCGGAAGGTTCTGGTCTCTTGCCTTTTTCCACAGCCTCTCGGTGTTCACCTTGACACCGGAAACGCCGCTGATAATGCCGATCACCGCGTCAGACACCCTCAGCGAATAGAGAGCATCGGAAATAAAATCCTGGAACCCGGGGGTGTCAATGATGTTGATTTGATGGTTTTTCCAGGGAAATGTGGCTGTCGCAGCGCTGGAACTGATCTGACGTGAGATCTCCTCCGGGAGGAAATCCATCACGGTGTTGCCCTCCTCCACCCTGCCCAGTCGGTTCACAACCCCGGCGTTGAAAAGCATCGCTTCAGCCAGGGACGTTTTTCCGGCACTTCCGTGGGCGATGATAGCTACGTTTCGGATCTGTTCGGTATGGGTTTCCTTCATAGGATGCTTCCTCCGTTGCTTTTGATATCAGCGCCCTGCCTGAAGACTCCCTTGACATTCAGTGTACAGGGGACTATTTCGCGCGAAGGACCCGAAAGAAACCATCTCCCACAGGTTGGAGGGAAAGTCGACCCCGGGGTCCACAAAAATTTAGTAAAGTTACCATTGGGAACAAAAAGGCACAAGGCCAAACGGTTTGAGTGAACCGTGAATCGTGAACGGTGAACAGGAAGATCGAATGTCAACGCCTGTTTCACTATTCACTATTCACTTTTCGCTTTTTACATTTACTTGTCTTCATTCCTTTCAAACAGGATCCGGAGCCCTTCGAGGGTCAGGTCGGGGATGACTTCACTTATACACCGTGTTTCACCTGCTATCCCGCCGGCCAGCCCGCCTGTAGCCACCACGGTGGCATTTACACCCATTTCAATGTCTATTTTCTCAACAATACTGTCCACAAGACCGGCGTAGCCGAAGATAATGCCAGACTGAATACTGCTGATGGTATCCCGACCGACTATCTGGGCAGGCTTTTCCAGTTCGACTCTCGGCAGCTTGGCGGCCTTTAAAAACAGTGCGTCCAGGCTGATCTGGACTCCGGGGAATATCACTCCTCCGATGTATTCCCCCGCAGCCGAGATCACATCGAAGGTCATGGCGGTACCAAAGTCGATGATGATGAGAGCCTTCCGAAAACGTTCATAGGCTGCAACGGCATTGGCTATTCTGTCTGCACCCACTTCCTTTGGGTTGTCGTAAAGGATCGGCATCCCGGTTTTTATCCCCGGCCCTACCATGAGAGGCACGAGGTCGAAATCTTCAATAGACATTTCTATAAGAGCCTGTCTTGCAGGGGGTACGACGGAGCTGACACACACACCTCTCAGGAAGCTTCCATCCACACCGTCCCCACGCAAAAGGTCCTTGATCAGGTGGCTATATTCATCGGCCGTCCGGTCTCTGTCGGACCTTATCCTCCACCTGGATACGATCTCCTTTCCCCTGAAGATCCCCAGGACGGTCTGCGTGTTTCCAACGTCGATGCATAAAAGTAAGTCCTTCATAATCACCTCGTCCATCTCGAGAGTGCAAAGTGCAGAGTGTAGAGAGCAATAGAAAGAAACAGCAGATTTTGAAACTCTACACTCTACACTTTATTTATTTCCCCCGAATAAACCGTCACCTCACCATCCGCCGTTTTCATAACCAGGCCGCCGCTCTTGTCCAGCCGGACTGAAATTCCCTCCATTTCCCGCAGGCCGTCCCTGAAAATATAGGGGATGTTGAAAATCGCATGTCGTGTCCATTCCTCCATTGCATTTTTCCACCCCTCCCCTTTCATCCCTCCCACCCATGCTTTCATACCCCGGGCTATACGGACAGCCAGTTCACCCGGCTCCGGATCTTCTTCCAGATCGCCCACAAAAGCTATACGGTCCCTGAGTCCGACGGGAATTTCGGCCCCTTTACGTATCATGTTGACACCGAAACCCACTATGACCCAGAGAACCTTATCTCCCTCGCTTCTCGATTCTGTCAGAATCCCGGCCATCTTTCTCCCGTTAAGGAGGATGTCGTTGGGCCACTTTACTGTGAGGGATGCCCCTGAACCTCCCATGGCAGACAGAAAGGAAAGAGAAGCTATCAAGGGAAGCCGTAACAGCTGCCGTGGACTGACCTCGGGCCGCAGGAGGATCGACATGTGAAGATTTCCTTCGGGAGACCACCAGTCCCTTCTTCGGCGGCCCCTGCCGGAGGCCTGACGATCTGCTATCACGATGGTCCACTCCGGAGCCCCTTCCTCGGCCATTTTGACCAAATGGTCGTTGGTGGAATCAAGGACTTCAAAGTGATGATATTCCATATGGTCAACCCGGAAGAATAGCAGGTGCAAGAGAAACCTGATTTCACCCAGCCGTTCCTTTCTTTGATAAATTCCAAATTTCAAGAGCGGTCAAGCAACAAATTTCTCTCGCTCGTTCGCCACGCCGAATGCGTGGCTCACTAGAGGCGCTGGGAACGCAGAGTGGATCTAATCCAATCAGGATTTCATCTCACCAGCTTTTTGTTATTCCTGCGAGATCTGTGTGAGACAGGTTAGGATCTCAAATCTCATATTTCAAAGGATTTCTCAGTGCCCTCTGTGGACTCAGTGGTGAAAAACATCGCCTTTATTGTAATTGTCTTTCCCCCGGAACCAAGCCTTTCTCTGCGCCTCTGCGTCTCTGCGCGAGGCAGCCTTTATCGCAATTAAGGATCAGCGGCCAATATCTCCATGGCTATATCCACAGCCTGAGCCGAATGGGTCAACGCTCCTACCGAAATATAGTCCACTCTGGCCTTATCGAGGTAGGCTTCGATGTTATCCAGGCCGATACCCCCGGAAACCTCCAGTCTGGCTCTTCCTTCACAGACACTGACGGCCCGGGTAACCTCTTCGGGAGTAAAATTGTCAAGCATGATAATTTGGGCACCGCTGTCCAGCGCTTCCTCAAGCCCATCCAGGTCTTCCACCTCCACCTCAATTTCGATGCCTTCCGGGACGTTACACCTGGCTTTTATTACAGCCTTGCCGATACCTCCGCAGGCGGCGATATGGTTGTCCTTGATAAGCACTCCGTCGTAAAGACCCATTCGGTGGTTTGTGCATCCCCCTGTCCGTACCGCCATTTTGTCCAACCACCGCCAGCCAGGAATGGTCTTTCGGCTGTCAAGGACCACGGTCCTTCCAGAGGCAATTTGAGCATAACGACGCGATAAAGTCGCCACACCGCAGGTCCGTTGGAGGAAATTCAGGGCGGTCCTCTCCCCTGCAAGGAGGGCCTTCATGAGCCCTTCAACCTCTGCAATGGTATCCCCGGCTGGGACAGCCTCACCCTCAACCTTCAAGGAGGTGAACAAAATCCCAGGCTCGATCCTTCCAAACACTTCGCGGGCAACTTCCAGACCGCAGCAGATCAGCGGCTCCCTGGCCTCGATAATTGCCCTGCCCTTCAAATCGTCATCCAGCAAGACCTCTGAAGTAAGGTCCCCGGTACCGAGGTCCTCCTCAATGGCAAGTTCAATGAGCCTGATGACCTGTCCAGGCAGTCTACTCATTAACAACCTCGCAAAAAACCTCTTCGAGCCGTTTTACAAGGCGGGCACGCCAGGGCGTGATCCCCTGCAAGTCCCGCCGCGGCGGGATCGAGAGAACGCAGTAAATTCATTTCACGCCGCAGGGGACGCCCCCATTCCCGGCCCCGCCAATAACGGGACTGTTTGATGGGCTTTTAATAAGCTCATCAATCATTAAGACGCTCCAGATTCTCCTGCAGTTTGATCTTTTGCGCGACCAGCTCTTCCAGAAGGTCTTTGTTTTTCTGAACAACCTCATTGGGAGCCTTGTCCAGGAACTGGGAGTTGGAAAGTTTTTTCTCCACCTTGGAAAGTTCCACGTCAACCTTCGCAAGCTCCCTTGATAGCCTTTCTGATTCAGCCCCACGGTCCAGGTCGTCGGTGGCTGAAATGAGCACCTCCTGTCCCCTGACAACCGCCGCCGAAAGACCGGCATCGACTTCTCTTTTTTTAGAGAAACTGATGTCCGAAAGTCTGGCCAAACGGATTATATCAGCTGAGGATCCATCCAGCATCTCAGCTATGCCGCTGTCGGGACACACAAATGTGGCCTGCACTTTGGTGGATGGCGGGATCACCAGTTCGGTTCTCAGGTTGCGGATGGTCGTGATAAAATCCATAACAACATTCATGGTTTCCTCGGCCTTCTCGTCCGCATCATCCGGCATGGCTTCAGGATAGGGAGCGATCATTATACTCGCCCCTTCTGACGGCAGCCTTTGCCAGATCTCCTCCGTCACGAAAGGCATGACGGGGTGAAGCAGCCTGAGAAAGTTGTCGAGGACCATTCCGGCAGTCACGGCGGTCTCATAAAATGCGCTTTCACCCTTGTCACCGTAGAAGGATGGTTTGGCCAGTTCAAGATACCAGTCGCAGTATTCATGCCAGAAGAACTGGTAGAGAATATGAGCGGTATCGTTAAACCGATAACCTTCAATGCACTCCCGGGTCTGAGCGATAACTGCAGCCAGGCGGCTCCTGATCCACCTGTTGTGGATCTCTTCCGCATCAGGCGGGGCAATCAGATCCTCTCCTGAGACTTCCTCAAGGTAGGACAAGACCAGCTTGGAGGCATTCCAGATCTTGTTTATGAAGTTGCGGTAGCCCTCGATCCGGTCTTCGGCAAGCTTAATGTCCCGTCCCATTGCCGCGAAGGCGATGAGTGTAAATCGAAATGCGTCTGCGCCATACTGATCGATGACGACCAGAGGATCAATAACGTTACCCCGGGACTTGCTCATCTTATGTCCCTCCGAATCCCGAACAAGGGCATGTATATAAACTTCCCTGAAGGGAACGTCCCCCATGAACTTTATTCCCATCATGATCATGCGTGCCACCCAGAAAAACAGGATGTCAAAACCGGTGACCAGACAACTTGTAGGATAGAACTTTTTGAGTGCATCTGTTTCCTGAGGCCATCCCATGGTGGAAAAGGGCCAGAGAGCCGAGGAAAACCATGTGTCGAGCACATCCTCCTCCTGGTGAAGATCAGAGCTGGAACATTCCGGGCACGTTTGGGGCTCATGGACCTGGACAATGACCTGGCCGCAGTCTCCGCATTTCCAGACCGGGATCCTGTGCCCCCACCATATCTGTCTTGAGATGCACCAGTCCCTGATATTGTACATCCACTCGAAGTAGGTCTTCTCCCAATTCCTTGGGATGATGCGGATCCTGCCATCCTTGACCGCCTCTATGGCTGGCTGAGCCAACTCTTTCATCTTGACGAACCACTGAAGAGACAAGAGAGGTTCTATGACTTTCTGACAGCGGTAGCACTGACCGACAGCGTGGTCGTAATCCTCCACCTTAACCAGGTACCCGCCTTCCTCCAGATCTTCCACAAGCTTCTGCCGGCATTCATATCGGTCCAACCCTTCGTAGCGCTCACCAGCTTCGTGGGTCATGGTGCCGTCCATGGAGATAACGACCATCTTGGGCAGATCGTGCCGCTCCCCGATCTCAAAGTCGTTGGGATCGTGAGCAGGGGTGACCTTTACGGCCCCCGTACCGAACTCCATATCGCTGTAATCGTCTGCGATGAGAGGGATATCCCTCCTGGTCATGGGAAGGTGGAAACTTTTGCCAATGAGGGAACGATATCTTTCATCCGCGGGATTCACAGCGACAGCCGTGTCGCCGAGCATGGTCTCAGGCCTTGTCGTGGCAACCACGACCTCACCGGACCCATCAACTGCGGGGTACCGTATGTGGTAAAGATGTCCTTTTCGGTCGTGGTGCTCCACCTCCAGATCCGAAAGGGCCGTGTGGCACCTTGGACACCAGTTGATAATGTAATCGCCCTGGTAAATAAGCCCTTCGTGGTAAAGACGCACGAAAACCTCACGTACGGCGGTGGAGAGGCCCTCATCCATAGTGAACCGCTCACGCTCCCAGTCACAGGAGGAACCAAGTCGGTGAAGCTGCTGGAGAATAACCCCCCCGTATTTTTCCTTCCACTCCCAGACGTTTTCGATAAACTTTTCCCGTCCGAGGGCGTGACGATTAGTCCCAATAGAAGCAAGTTGTTTCTCAACCACGTTCTGGGTGGCGATCCCGGCGTGGTCTGTTCCGGGCATCCAGAGTGCCTCGTGTCCGGCCATCCTCTTGTACCGGATGAGGACATCCTGGAGAGTATTGTTCAGAGCGTGCCCCATGTGGAGAGAGCCGGTCACATTGGGAGGCGGAATGACGATACTGTAGGGCACACGGTCTGAACATTCATCGGCATGAAAATATCCGTTTTTTATCCAATCAGCGTACCAGTGTTTTTCGGATCCCATCGGGTCGAAGTGTTTCGGCATCTCTTTAGTCATGGTGCTCCTTAGGCGAGGATACATCGAGTGAAACGTGAAAAGTGAATTGTGAAAGGTTCACAAATCACAATCAACTATTTACTGTTCACCATTCACTGTTCACGGTTCACTGCTTTTCTCATACAAAAGAGGGCTGCCGGTCCCCCGTCAGCCCTCATAAAGCATGTCATCATGAGCGTCAGGATCCGTCTTTGATCTTCTGAATAACCTCCCGGATAAGGACTTCCGCCATTTCCGGAACGACCTCCCAGACGATCTTTTCGACCTTGTCCTCGACAATCTTTCTAATGGTTGCGTCGTCCGGAACAGCCCCACCAGTTGGGGAGGGAGCTACAACCCTCGGCTCAGAAATAGAAGGCACCGGGACCGGGACAACAGGGACATCCATGACCGGTTCCGGGATCGTCTCAACAGGCGATTCCACCACCGGCTCGGCATTGGGCTCAGTGAAGAACTCCTCCGGTAATTCGGGGGTGAGGTCGACTGCCAGTTCAAAGGGCGGCTCAGGTTCCGGCTGAGCTGTAATGTTTACAGGGGGAGCCGCCTCAGGGCCTGGTATCGGATCGGGAGTAAATTCGAGGACCTCTGGAGGGGCCTCCATCACGCCGCTGGTGCTACTGCTCTCGATCCCGCCACTGGCGGGACTCGGGGCAGGCGGGACAGGTGCGGGCGCGGGGCTGAGAGAGGGGGCTGGCTCCACTGCCAGAAAATCCGGTGAGGTCGTCTCCCCTGCGATAGCAGGTTGATCCCCGGCAGGTTCAGGAACTACGAAGGACACCTCCTGGGAATCAACTGCGGAAGCAGCCTGGGGCGGTTCCATTTCGAAAGTCACCTCTTCTACCGCATCGTCCAGAAAGTCAGCGACAGGAACCTCTTCAACACCCCCGGTCTCGAAACCGAAGAAATCCTTCTCCATGTTCTCAACACGGCTTCTCTCCATCATTTCCGGCACCTGAAGGGGGACAGGAGGCACTGATAGCTGTGGTTCAACCTGGGGTACCGTCTCACTCTCAACCGCCTCAGGAATTTGAAAAGTTTCAGGAGGTGCTGCAGCTGGAGGCTTAAACTCCGATGGTGGAGATTCAGGCCGGCCGATACCGACATCGAAACTTCCCACGTCTACAACACCTGTATCTTCGATCGGACCGAACCCGGGTGCCGGAGCACCGGTCTCCATGCCCGCCTCATCGTCTCCCGTATCACTGAGGATGTCCCATATATCCGGTTCTGCCGCCTCGACGACCCTGGGTGGCGCAGGTGCTTCCGGTACTGCTTGCGGTACTGGATCAGGTACTGCCTCAGCGACCGTTCCCGGATCATTGGCAGCAGCCGCGATATCTGCTGCGGGGATCGCAGATAAAGAAGCAGGGGGCGTGTCCACGATGAGGGTTTTCACCTTTTCAATGAGTTCGCCAGATTCAAAAGGCTTTGTAATAAAATCGTTCGCTCCCGCCGATTTCGCCTCTTCCTCATCAAAAGCTTCGAAGGTACCGGCAAGGAGCAGAACTGGAACCGAGCTTGTCTCCGCTAGTTGCTTGACAGCCCTGCAAAGCTCATAACCGTTCATCTGGGGCATGATGACATCAGCGAGAACAATGTCCGGTTTCCAGCTTTTGACAAGCTCAAGAGCCTCTGCGCCGGTTCCCACCGACTGAACCTCAAACGGCTCGTCTGCGAAGGTCAATGCAATAACCTTCTGGATCGTTACACTGTCGTCAGCAACAAGGATCCTTTTCATTTTCTTTCCTCCCCCCCTAACCGTTCACCGCAACACCTCGGGGGTAAAAGGTGTCATTGATGTCAGATTGAAAATATTTACAGTTCGGTTGCCTGTTGGCAATTTTCCCTAATCTATCATGTTTCATGCATGATTCAGACACAGGTTCATGAACGGACCCCGGATCAGAAAAGCAGATCCATTTCCAGAAGGATCATCTCACCCCCTGTTTTTTTCAACACACCTGCAATAGCATCACTGGTAAGCGAAGACTCGCCCTCCAAGGGAGTAATCTCATCCTTTTCACCGCTGGTTATTACTCCACCCATATGACGCACCCTGAAACCTACCGGGTCATCTACCGGGCCTGTCACAATGACGAAGTTGCCGGTTTCGTCATGTCGGGTTCCCAACAGGTCGAGAAGTGAAAAAACCGGCAGAACCATGTTGCCACGGTATGAAAGGATGCCCTCAAGGGGAAGCCTTCCGCCCGGCACAGGCACCAGGGATGCCACGTCAAGAACTTCACGAACAGTTTCGATGGGAACCGCAAACCGGTAACTGCCAACGGTGAAGCTTATCAGTCTCCTTTCCAGCATCGGGTCAACTCCCTAAATCTAATGAAATCAGCCGGGAAAGGTCAAGTTCCAATACGAGCCCATCCTTTCGAAACCGTACTCCTGCAATGGGAACATCGGTGTAGGGAAGAGCCCTCAAGGGGAAGGCGGCCATCTCACTTGAGGCCTCGATGCCCAGTACATGGTCAACGGCAAAAGCTCTGCCTTCATCTCCCCATCTGACGACAACGACCTGAGAACTGTCGAACAAGCCGGATCCCGGAAGCAGGATGTCCACTGGAAGCCAGGCTCCCCTTGAATGAACCCAGTGCTGGGGATGCAACCCCTCCGGAGAGCCTTCAGGGATCACACCCTCTGGAAGATCCTGCACGGATTGGATCCTGTCCGCTCCAAGAATCTCATCGATATGGCCAAAAGGCAAACTGACCAGATGAGCTCCCGCACGAACAATAACAGCTCTGTCAGCCATTACCGGAATTCCCTCCTCATTTTGGCATCGTTTACCAAAACTACCATTTGCCATTGTATCAGTCAACCGAAGTCCCCGAAAGGTAACGTAAAAAATGGACTTTTATTGAACATCCAGGTTCCCGTGCATCAGGTGGGTATGGTATAGAGAAAAAGGAGAATGTTGAACGCAGAATGCAGAACGCAGAATAAAGCCTAAAACGTGAATGCTTGACGGATACTATGTTAAATGTTCACTGTTCACGCACCCACCTTTTGAAATTTGGAATTTGGAATCTGGAATCTGGAATTATTTTTTATGCCCTGGAAACTCTACAAATACATCCTCAATAAGTTTGTGTCCACCTTTGCAGCCGCCATCGGGGTTTTCACAGTTCTGTTCCTGATTGATCAGGCCTCACGGCAGGTTCAGCAGCTGGCGCCCCTCACCAGCAGCATCAAGGACTTTTTCCTGTCCTTTCTTCTGCTGGCGCCGCCCCTTCTGGCCTACACGATCCCCCTGGCCTTCCTCATATCCATGATCTGGACCCTGGAGCAAATGAAACAGGAAAGAGAGCTTCTGGCTATCATGGCTTCCGGGATCGCTCCTCTCCGGCTATTGACGCCTTTCATCGTTTTCTCCGTTTTCACCTTCGTTATAACCTATGTGGTGATCGGATACGTGGGACCGGCCAGCTTACGCCACTACAACACCCGTCTTGTGAACATGGCACGACAGAGTTTCATAAACGACCTGAAACCGGGAGCGCTGTTCGATGGGATCCAGGGCACTCTCCTTCTGGTCGGTGGTTTTGAAAGGGATTCCGGGCGCATAGACGGTCTTGTCATGATCCGCAGCGACCTGGGTGAGGCAGAAATGGGAGAGATCATTATCGCTCAGAGAGGTGAGATACAACCCCCCTCAGACAAGTCCAACGATCTGATCCTGAAACTCGCGAACGGGACAATTCATCCTGTCGCTTCCGCCGGGGAAGAATATCGTTCGGGATCTTTTGACAGCCTGGTTTCAAGGATCCAGAGCCAAACTCCCAGGACAAGCCTAAGAACTAAAGAGTACCTGATGGGCGCTTCCAATGAGGATCTCAGATCCTGGTCCGGTAAAACCGATAATGTTGCAGACAGGCGTCTGGCGGCCATGTACGCTGTCGAAGTCAACAGGCGCCTCGCTTTCCCCCTGACTGTCCTTCTCTATCCGTTTATCGTATTTCCAGCTGCGGTTTCCTCCGGCAGGCACGGAAAAATAACGGCTTTTTCCGGAAGCCTCCTCCTCTTTCTCATGAACTTCCTGCTATTTTCCGTGGGGTCGCGCCTGGCCTACCAGGGGATGATCCCCGCCGCCCTGGGAGCCTGGTTCCCGGTGATATTTCTCACCCTGGCGGGCCTTGCCGTCTTTCCCATATTCATCGCCATCCAGCTCCGGGGCACAAGAGCATCCGGAGGAAACAGGCCATGACCCTTCTGGATCGACATATTACGAGGAAGTGGATCCTGTATTTTTTTCCCGCCGTTGTCGTTCTGGTGACAGTATTTCTGGCTTCGGATGTGGCGATGACCTTTTGGGATAATAGCCGGCGAGGAATTTCACCGGGCATTGTCGCCCTGCATTATTTCCTGAAGACACCGTATCTTCTTTATCAGACAGCTCCGGTCGCGTCTCTCATCGCTACACTTCTCACCCTTACCGGGATGAAACGCAATGGTGAGATGACCGCCATATTCACTTCGGGGACAAGCGGAGTCCGTTTGAGCTTACCGATAATCATATCTGCTCTTTGCGTAAGCCTGCTGTCCTTTTATTTGACCGAATCTGTGGTCCCGGGCGCCAACAGGATCAGCCGGGATCTGGTGCGCAAGGATTCCGGAGCGGGGGCCTCGGTTGTCGGTACCGACCGGATCTGGCTCAGGGATGGGAACCGTGTCATCCACATCCGGTCGGTGGAAAACGAGGGAACCATGCTCACGGAACCGACGATCCTTCAGTTCGAGGACGGTGGCCTTCGCAGTTTGAGCCTCCGCCTGGACGCTGAGACCGCGCACTGGGACAAGGGCACCTGGCGGGCCGAAAAGGTGTTTCTGAGGAGGTTTACAGACGGAATCCTTATCGAAACCAGGGTTTTGAACAATGAACGTCTTCCTATCAGAACCAATCCAGATGAATTCCAACGGGTTCGCAGGAAACCGGAGGAGATGGGACGAGCCCAGCTAAAAAAATACATCCATAACCTGAAACTGGCTGGTCTTCCTTATGCGAGATACGAGGTCAATTTCTTCCAGAAAGCCTCCGCGGCGATCATATCCCTGGTCTTCACCATCCTCTCCCTTCCCGTAGCCTTCATCGTGCCTGTGAGGAGCGGTGTCCCTATGGGGATCGGCATAAGCATCTTTCTTGGAGCCGTTTTCTGGTCTTTTTATTCCCTGTCCCTGTCCCTGGGTTTTGCCAGCATCATCCCCGCCCCCATCGCGGCCTGGTCGGCCCAGGTGGTGTTCTTCCTGCTGGGTCTTGCCGCGCTGGCGCTGATAAGGCGGCCGCGATTACATTAAAACACGGTATCGGGGTGACGGGGTGTGGGGGAAAGAACTTACTCCTGTGGTCCTGAAACGGAGAATCGGCGAAACGGGGAATCGGGAAAAATGAGCGGTTCCTGTAAAGGCGTTGAAAGCTGATTTTACCGCAGAGGACGTCACGCCTCTGGCGTGACAGGCTTTGGACGCAGAGGAAGGCCTGGCGAGGGATACAACGGTTTCTAAAAGCGACCAGAACTCTCACCACAGGGTCCACAGGGTGACACAGGGTTAAATCTGGATCCTGGGGAAAGTACGGTGGCTGAAAATTCAGAATGTAGAACATAGAACGTAGAATGTAGAATGCAGGAGAAAAAGTGTGTCATTGCGAGGCCAATGAACGAGCCGAAGCAATCCCGGTTTCTATAAACGCGCTGTTTTTCACCACTGAGCTCATTGAGGACACTGAGAAATTCCGGGAACTGGGGAAAAGCGCGGTTGCTATAAAGGCGATTTTTTAAACGCCAAGTTCGCTACTTGTCACGGGAAGTTCGAAGAACGAAGACGGGTCATCGCGAGCCGATTCTTATGCGAAGCGATCCCGGTTGCTATTAAAGCGATGCTTTTTACCACTGAGTTTTAGAAAACCCGAGACATAATGATGTCTGTCAGTTGTCAATAAGGATCTGCCTACCTTGCGACGTGGGTTATGCTTGGCATATATGAACTTGCACGTGCCGAGCACAGTGCCAAAACCAAGGAGGCAGATCATGGAAAGTATCCTGTACGTCGGTCTTGATGTCCACAAGAAATCCATCGAGGTAGCTTTGGCCGAAAGCGGTGTAAGCGATGAGCTGCGCCGATACGGTCGTATTGATGGTGATCTGGATTCGTTGGACAAAGTCGTCCGCAAGCTTGTTTCCACCGGTAAGGAGCTGCGATTCGTGTACGAGGCGGGACCATGTGGTTACGAGATCTACCGTCATCTGAACAACCGGGGTTTTGAGTGTGTTGTGGTTGGTCCTTCCCAGGTTCCCCGGCGCAGCGGTGACCGGATCAAGAATGATCGCCGGGATGCGATGGCCCTGGCCCGCCTGCACCGTGCCGGGGAGTTGACGGCCGTGTACGTGCCGACTCCGGAAGACGAGGCCATGCGTGACCTGGTTCGGGGCCGTGAGGACGCCAAGCGTGACGAGCGCAAGGCTAAACAACGTTTAGGGGCTTTCCTGCTGCGTCACGGC
>JARGFZ010000014.1 GCA_029210965.1 bacterium
TACGCCGTGGCAGGCCCGTCTTCGTCTTTTAGACTACGCCGTGGCAGGCCCGTCTTCGTCTTTTAGACTACGCCGTGACAAACGGAGCAGGTTTTCTCTGCGGCTCTGCGTCCCTGCGAGAGGCAGCCTTTACCGCTTTTACAGGAACCGGAATGACCCGGGTACTCATTTCCCGGAAGAGCCTGAATTCGCGCTATTTGCAAACTATCTTGCGCACTGATTAGTATATCGACAGTCATTGATCCGGGCGCCCCCCTCGGGGCGCGTTGATGACTTTTTGCGAAGTCATCAACTATTTAATCGTGAATGCCTTCACTCCATTTTCCCCCTTGATTTCCGTGGTCAGACCAATTAACATCTTATGAATTATTGCCTCAATCATTGCTTCAAATTCCCGGGGCAATTCCGACTTGCTCGACCAGGAACCCGGCCAGGACCAAGACCCCTGTACTGAGCCAATCATCGACAGGCAGCACAGTTCCGGGACATCTCAGGGAAGCCGAAGGATTCGGCGTTCCTCGCCCAGGTTGCGGTCAAGATCTACAGACCCGGCCACGGAAGGAGAAACAAGGTGAGCGGTACCAAAAAGATCCAACGGCTACTGGTGGCCAACCGGGGTGTCGCTGCGGTGAGGATCATGCACACCTGCCGGGACAGGAAGATCCCCACGACAGCTGTCTATAGTACCCCTGACCGGCTGGGACACCATGTTTTCATGGCAGACAAATCGGTCCACATCGGGGAAGCGCCACCGGTTGAATCCTACCTGAACATGGAGAAGATCCTTCAGGCGGCCCTGGAAACCGGCTCCAACGCCATCCACCCCGGCTGGGGTTTCCTGGCGGAAAACGCGGCCTTCGCCCGAATGGTCATGGACGCCGGACTCATATGGGTGGGCCCGCCACCCGAGGTAATAGAAGGAATGGGTGACAAGGCACAGGCCAGGAAAGTTGCCATCAAGGCCGGTGTCCCGGTCATCCCAGGAACGGAGGAGGTCACCTCCGCTGCAGACGCCTTGAAGTGGATGGACGATTCGGGTGTTGACTATCCCATCATGATCAAAGCGGTGGCTGGTGGGGGAGGTCGAGGACTCGTCCGGGTTGACCGTCCCGAGGAGATGGAGCAGGCCGTCAACCAGGCCAGTTCCGAAGCGGAAAAAGCCTTCGGCAACGGAGATCTCATTCTTGAAAAATTCATTGAGAACGCCCGGCACATAGAGATCCAGGTCCTGGCCGACCAGGCCGGCAACACGGTCCACCTTTACGAGAGGGAGTGCACTATCCAGAGGCGCAACCAGAAAGTGCTGGAAGAGGCCCCCTCCCCTTCCCTCAGTGAGGATCTGCGCCAGGAGATGTGCGCCCAGGCCGTTAACCTGACGAAAGCAATGGGCTATCATTCGGTGGGTACAGTGGAGTTCATACTCGATTCGGCTACCAACAAGTACTACTTCCTGGAGGTCAATACGAGACTTCAGGTGGAGCACGGCATAACAGAGCTTATCACCGGATACGATCTGGTTAGCCTGATGATCGACGCGGCCGAGGGCAAGACCCTTCAGATCAGCCAGGAGGACATCAAACCCAACAGGTGGGCCATGGAGGTGCGTCTCAACGCCGAGGACCCTGAAACTCTGGGGCCATCCTTCGGCAGGATCTCCCGCCTGCGCACACCCGAAGGTCCCAACGTAAGGGTGGCCTCGGGGATCTACCAGGGCGCATCGGTCCCGCCCTACTACGATTCCCTTCTCATGCTCATCATGAGTGCCGGGCACGACAGGGAGGACGCCCTCAATGTCATGGACCGGGCACTGGGCAGAAGCCTGAGAGTGGAGGGTGTCAAAACTCTTAAACCCCTCCTTATAAGCATCATTCGCCACCCGGCTTTCCGGGCGGGAGATTTTTCTACCAGCTTTATCGACGAAAACATCAAGGAACTCATCAAGACGTTCCGCGAACCCACAGCGGAAGACGAACTTCTGAAGATAGCCCAATACCTGGCAGAGGTATCAGCTCTGGGGCCGCGGTCCTGGATATAAGGAATAATCATGAGTAACAAAAATATGTTCAGGCCCGGCATGTCCCCGAGAGACCTCATAAACAAGGTGCGCTCCCTCCCGGGGGTGGGTATCACCTCCACCGGCATGAGGGATGCGGGGCAGTCAGACTTTAAGAATCGACTGAGGATCCACGACCTCGAGACCCTGGCGCCCTACTATGAACGTATGGACCTGTTCAGCGCCGAGGTCCATGGCGGCGCCCGCTGGCACGTGGGGATCATGAACCGCCGGGAGAGCCCTTTCGAAGAAACAGCCATTTTAAGGGAGAAAATGCCCAACGTCCTCCTGCAGACCCTCGTGCGGGAAACCAGCCTCTGGGGCTACCGGCCCTACCCCAAAAACGTCATAAACTTCGTGATATCCCAGGTTGATATCGACATCTGGCGATGTTTTTCCTTTCTCAACGACGTCAGGAACATGCGCACCATCTGTGAGGTGGTCATGGAAAGAGGTCTCCATTTCCAGCCTGCAGTTTCCTTTACCCAGGCCGACTGGGCCACCAACGAATACTACATCAATGTGGTCAACGACATGGTGGACCTGTGCGGAGGTGTCGATGAGATCGTCATGTGCATCAAGGACATGGCCGGCGTTGGAAGCCCCGAGAGGATCCGGGAGCTTGTGGACACCATGCTGCAGAAATACCCGGAAATGGTGATCCAGTACCACCGCCACTCCACCGACGGCCTCGGGCTTCCCGCACTGCTTGCCGCGGCACAGGCGGGGGCCAAACTGCTCGACGCCCAGGAGGACTCTCTAACGAGATTCTACGGTCAGCCGCCCATCCTCTCCCTCCATGCCTACCTGGAAGAAGCCGGGATCCCGGTGCACCTGAACCGTCCCGAGACCGAAGCAGCCGTCCAAACGGCCCGTGAGTGGATCCGGCAGTACGGTTGGGCGGAGTCGCCCTTCAAGGGGACGGACCACACGGTAGTCCAGCACCGGATGCCCGGCGGGGCCTTCCCCAGTTCATTCGAACAGGCCGAGCAGGGCGGATTTCTCCACCTTATGCCCATGATCCTGAAGGTCATGTCCCTTTATAACCGCATTGTGCATTATTTCGATGTGACGCCAGGTTCCCAGATGACCTGGGTCACCTGCAGCGGCACCGTGAACCGGTACGCCAAGGAGTTTGGAATTGCAGGCGTCCACCGTCTCATCGCTCTACTCACCAGGTTCACAGAGGAGGTAGACCAGGATCTGGAGAGGCTGGAACCGGAAGAAAAAGCAGAGCTCATGGAGTTCTTTGTCACGGCGCCTGGCGACTTCAAGAACCTCATCCAGGGAGGGTACGGAAAGCTTCCGGCCGGTTGGCCGGCCGACTGGGTCTACGAGAGCGTATTCGGTGAGCAATGGAAGGAAAAGCTTGCAGAGAGGAGCGATGCATCACCACTGGACTCGACCCGGGACGAGGACCTCGATGCGGTGCGCGCCGACCTGGCGGCAAAGCTGGAGTGGGAACCCACCGAGGAGGAGTTCATCCTCTACCTCATGCACCCCAAGGACACGGTGGATATGATCCACTTCCGGGAGGAGTACGGTGAAGCCTCCATGGTCCTGCCTACCAGCGTCTGGCATTCGGGCCTGGAAAAACCCGGAGACACGGTGGACTTTACCATGATGGACAAACCCCACACCGTGGAGATGGTCTCTGTAGGGGAGGAGCATGAAGGATACATCTCCGTGGTCCTCAGGATCAACAATCAGACAAGGGTATTTACAGTTGAGACCCCGCGGGTAGTCAAAACCGAGATCCGCATGGCCCGGGCAGCTAACGAGGTGGGATCACCCATCACCGGATCGATCTGGAGGCTCGGGAACCCCAAACGTGGGGACCTTGCCGTGGGGGATATCGTTCATGAGGGCGAGGAAATAGCCAATATCGAAGCCATGAAAATGGAGAACGTCATAGCGGCTACCCTCACAGGGCATATTGCAGAGATCTGTATTCAGTTAAACGACTCTGTGATCGAAGGACAGCTGCTGTATGTGCTGGAAGAGGAAAAGTAAAGTTTGAGGTTTGAGGTTTGAGGTGAAAATCTAGACACTAGAACTAGACACCAGACACTTTATTTTCCCTTCATCCACCTCTTCCATCCGGACGCAGTAACGGGAAATCTCAGGACGACCCGGAGCACCAGAATAGTGCCCGCCAGCCACTTGACAAGGTCGGAATCGATGGCAATGCCCTCTAGCCATAGTTTTGGTGAAGGACAGACCAATGACTTAAGTCAACGTTCAAGAAATAGACAAATCCAGGTTCAGGATCCAGTTACCAGGTTAACCTCTCCACGTTCCACTTATACTTATACTCCACCCTACCGATACTCCGGGTTCGGATTGCCGAAATGGCAGCCGGCATCCCACTTGGAGCGCTGATTTCCGTGATCAGGGATCCCGCCAGCATCCCTGATCATACGGGCCATGTGCATGAGGTTCCAGGTCATGAAGGTCGTGTTCCGGTTGGTAAAATCGTTTTGGGGCCCTCCCGAACCAGGATCCAGGTAGGATGGTCCCGGTCCCACTCCCCCCAGCCAGGCGGCGTCCGCCTGGGGAGGGATCACGTAACCCAGGTGCTGCAGGGAGTAAAGGATGTTCATGGCGCAGTGTTTTGCTCCATCTTCGTTTCCCGTGATGAGGCAACCGCCCACGCGCCCGTAATAGGAATACTGGCCATGTTCATTGAGATCCCCCGAGGAGCCGTAAAGGCGCTCAATGATCCTGGTACAGATGGAAGATTTTTCTCCCAGCCAGATGGGGGAGGTGATGACCAGGATATCCGCAGCCTTGACCTTAGCATAGATCCTGGGCCAGTCATCCGCATCCCAGCCGTGTTCAGTCATATCGGGATAAACACCGCTGGCAACGTTGAAGTCCACCGGCCGGAGGGATTCCACCTTGACCCCGCTTTTTTCCATGATGCCCATGGACATCCGGATAAGCCCCTCTGTATGGGACATCTCAGGTGTTTTTTTCAAAGTACAGTTAAGGAACAGGGCCGACAGGTCGGAGAAATCCCAGCGGCTGGTTTCGCACAGCTCGATCTGTTTGTCTGTATGGGTCATAAGCAAACCTCCAAAAAGTCCAACATTTCAGTGCATAAGTGCAGGTAAACCAGTGCATGAGTGCACTACTGCACTTTTGCACTACTGCACTGCATTATTCATCTATCATCTTCATCCCGTGTTCAAAGTACCGGTCCCCCGCAGCGACACCAACCGGAAAGAGGTCAGCCAACTCTTTCAGTTCGTCCACTGACAGAACGATGTCGGCCGCCGCCGCGTTCTCCTCAAGATGTTTCATCCTGGTCGTTCCCGGGATCGGGACCATATCCTGGCCCTGCCCGAGGACCCATGCCAAGGCCATCTGGCCGGGAGTGCAGCCCCTGTTTTCGGCTACGCTCCTGAGTTCCTGAACCAGTTTCATGTTTCTATCAAAATTTTCTCCCTGGAACCTGGGGAAACGGACACCGCGGGCATCTCCCTCCTTCGCGTAACCATCCCGGTCAATTATCCTGCCGGCGAGAAAAGCCCTGCCCAGGGGGCTGTAGGGCACAAAGCCGATCCCCAACTCCCGGCAGGTGGGGATGACTTTCTCCTCCGGGTCACGGGTCCAGAAAAAATACTCGGTCTGCAAAGCCGAGATGGGATGAATCCTCGAGGCGCGTTAAAGGTTCTCGGGCCCGGCCTCGCTCATCCCGAGGTAGACCACCTTGCCCTCCTCCACAAGACGGGACATTTCTCCCACCGTATCCTCTATGGGGACCTCCCTGTCCACCCTGTGCTGGTAATAAAGGTCGATGTGGTCCGTCCCCAAGCGCAGGAGGCTCCCCTCGCAGGCCCTTCGCACATGATCCGGCCGCCCCGAAACACCGGTAAAGGAGCCGTCGTCACCGCGCAGGACACCGAACTTTGTGGCTATGACGAACTGATTCCTCTTACCGGCTACTGCCTTGCGAAGGAGTGCCTCGTTGTGTCCCATGCCGTACATATCCGAGGTGTCCAGAAAATTGATGCCCAGCTCCAGGGCACGGTGGATGGTCGCAATGGACTGCTGTTCATCGGCCTTCCCGTAAAATTCCGACATGCCCATGCAGCCAAGACCCAAGGCAGATACGGTCAGACCCTGTGTACCCAGTTTTCTCTGCTTCATATCAATATCTCGAAAGAAAGTCCAGAGTTTACAGTTTGAGATTCGGAGTTCGAGGCACGGCCCATTATAGCACCTGATTAACTTGTCCCCCAAGAACTCCAGTACCTCCATACAGATAAATTTAAAGCACATCCATGTCAATTGGCCCTTTTTTTATCCGGCATTAACCGTCCCTGATGTTTTATCTCCGCAAAAAAAATATTTTTATGTTAGGACATATTGTCCGATTGAACACCACTCTGAAAGGAACCGTAATGACAGATACCGCTTTCCTGGACTCCCAGTTATTCTCCCTGGCGATCCTTCCATTTCTCATCTTTCTCGCCAGGGTATCGGATGTCACCATCGGTACGATGCGGATCATATTCGTGTCCAGGGGATTCAGGTTTGTTGCCGCTGCCGCCGGTTTTTTCGAGATCCTCATATGGCTTTTCGCCATTGGCCAGATCATGTCCAACCTCGGGAACTGGATCAATTACGGGGCCTACGCCAGCGGTTATGCCGTGGGTAATTATATCGGGATCACCATCGAAAGGCAGCTCGCGATGGGATATCTCGTTGTCCGGATAATCACCCAAAAGGATGGTACAGCATTGGAGGAAAACCTCCGAAAGGCGAACTTTGTCGTCACCTCAGTGGACGCGGAAGGCGGCCGAGGGCCAGTCAAGATCCTTTTCACAATACTTAAGCGCAAAGCGCTGCCCGCCATGGTGAAGTTGATAAAATCGACCAACCCCCTGGCTTATTACACTGTCGAGGATCTGCGTTCGGTCAGCTCACCAGGGCCGCACCCGGTTGGCGGAACAAAACTGTTCCACTTTCCAAGCCTGAGGAAGGGGAAGTGAAGGTATGGGGGTATGGGGGTATGAAATTGAGAGTTGAACACAGATGAATAGACCAGTTCAGCGTAAAAATGAGCCTCCCCTGCGTCCTGCGTCCTGAATTCTATATTCCGGTTTTTGGAAATTCTACCCCATTTCATCAAAGCACTCCATGCGCAACCTGTGGTCCTCTAGGCTATCCGTCTGGGCGGTGGCCCGTACCCGGCTTAATTCATCGAAATTATCCTTAACAACCTGAAAGATCTCGGAGTCCAGATACCCCTCCTTTGTCAAGCGGCCGAGTAAGCGAAGAGCCTTCGCCCGGTCAACACCCTTTCGGTAGGGCCTGTCTTCGGTGACCGCTGCGAAGACATCGGCCATGGCCAGCACCCGGGAACCGAATGCGATCTCACCTCCCTCGGAGTGCTCCGGGTATCCGCTGCCGTTGAGCCTCTCGTGGTGCTCAGATGCCCAGCGTATCCCGTAGCCGAGCTCAGGAACTTTTTCCAGAAGGTTCCTTGTGTGTACCACGTGATTCTGAACCCGGTGATATTCTCCCGTGTCCAGACGTCCCGCCTTTTCCAGGATCTCGGTGGGGATGGCGATCTTACCCAGATCATGCAGATAACCAGCGATTTTCATGGTTTTACAGTTATTTTCGGAAAACCCCAGATACCTTGCCAGGACCTCAGCGATATAGGCAACCGCTGCAGAGTGTGTCGCCGTGAAATGGCTTCGGTAATCAATGATCCGGGCAAAGGTACGGGCCACCGGTTCAAGATCAATGGGTCCCATTTCCAGAAACCTGGGGTCGACCTTCAGACGCAGTTGATCCTCCAGATCCGGCTGCATGGCACCCAACCAGAACTCCTCTTTATGGGCCGCACCCAGAAGGGCGTCAACGGCCTCTGGCATGAAGACGGTCCCCTTTCTTGCCTTGATCGGACCCAGTACATCCTCGGTCCTGTCAGGAACATTACCATCCTCCCCCAGAAGGATAGCCACTCTGTCAGCAAGATGGAGCACGTGACTGCTCACGGGAACCCGCTCACCACCGATGTCTTCATCTTGTTCCGGTTTCCACCAGGTGTGGTGGGCAAGAATGATCTTCGCCTCCTGGCTGAAAAATTCCATGTCCTTGAGCAGACTGTAACCCAGGCAGGCGTGATGGTGAGGGTTCTTGAACTCGAATTGAAGTGTATCAAGGCGCTCCTGGAGAGAGAAAGCTCCTATGTCGTGGAGAAGGGCGGAAAAAAGGATCTCGTTTATCCATTTTCCTCTTAACCCCATCTCCTCAGCCAGGTGGACCGCAAACCAGGCTGTACGCTTGTGGTGATCCACAACCAGGGGACTTACCAGGTCCATTGCCTTGGACAGGACAGCCACCAGGTTGAAAAGTGTAACAGGAGATATCTGGGAGTCCATAGATCAAGTATAGATGAAAAGTAAGAGAGAAGCAGAAGCAGGAGTAAAAGCAGGAACCAGCAGACTGAGCTAACGTTTAGCTGATGGGTTCAGGGATCGGGATTTCACGTTTGGGGTTTCGGTTTTCAGGTGCCGATCACAAAAATAGACGGGCCATCTAATCACCCTCTTCTGTTTTCTGTCTTTACTTTCTCCGGTCTTTCGAACCCAGTCTGCGGTCCGTGGGGTGACCCTTCTCTCATCTTCCATCATCCAACCGATATCGATGAACTGGCGCCGATCCATCTGGCTGCCCCGCCTGTCAGGTGTCCCGGTGCGTCTTTCATCCCTTCCTTTTTCAGCCATTTCCTCTTTCCTCCCCACCGGTCATTCTTTCAAAACTTTTCTCATCAGATATTGTCCATAAATACTGCTATCATATTACACCAGAATAAATCCATATATCCAGGGTGTAAGGCTGGAACAGCCGTTAACGCATACTGCTCGATCCCTGATGACCCTCAAGTCTCCATTTGGATCTTTCCATTGGAAAAATATCAGTGTCCTTCTTCCTCCGACTCATCATCGTCCGGCTCACTATCTTCATCCCCGGGTTCATCCTCTTGTTCCGTATCACCGCCACCATCATCGCCATCATCGCTACCACCATCATCGCCATCATCGTCACCATCATCTTTCGTTTCATCATCCGCCTGGTCCCAATGACGATCTCCGGCATCGCCCGAACCGATGCCGCTTCCGCGGCGGTGGAAATTTTCTGCCAGTCTTTGGAGGTAATCCCTGATGTCATTCAGGTCCGCTTTTTTGTTCTTCATGAGGGAGATAGCGTAGTCACCCACCGAGCCTGAATCTACGCCGTAACCGCTGGCCGCCTTGACCATCTCCATGATGTCCTCGGGTTCTATTTTTCGGTTGATCCTGTCCTTGGCCATGGTCTCATAGACCCTCTCAATGTCCCTTTTGTTCATCCCGGCAGCGATGGCATCGCTGGTCCTCACGATCAGGGTCCGGGAGGAATCACCTTTCCCCTCGACCTTTTCGGCCTGGGCAGCGGAATATTCAAGGCGCTCACCGACCTTTTTCAAGGCCGCCAGGATCCGGTCCTCACTGACTTTTTTAGCGAGCCCCTCCATGATCTTCTCGGCGTAAGGTTGAGTCGGCAGGCCTTTTCCCCGGGCCGCATCCAGGGTATCGATCATTTTCGAAAGAGCATCCGGACTAACGTGGCTGTCAAGGGACTTTTCGATCACGGGTGCAAGGCGATCTTCCGGATATCCATTCTCAACAGCCCTGGCAGCACTCTGAAGAACCATGCCCCTTTCCACAGCTACAGGCATGCGGTTCATGATCGTCATCTTGAGTTCCTGGGAAATGGCCGCCGACCATCCAGGCACTACTGTCATCGACAACAAGATCAGGACAGCAGGGAGACAAAGAGACATTTTTATCCGAATAACGATCCGGGACCGATTCTTCATTCTTCTATCCTCCCGCCTTCCCGGCTTTTCGACCGAATCTGTCAAAATATCCTCAAAGCTCCTTCCGGTGTCCTGTGCACGCTCAGAACACCCGTTACGCCTCCAAAATCGTCCTGTTCAACTCTTCCCCGTCCCTTTTCAACCGTTACCGATCCATCCACGACAAAGAAGTACCTGTAATCTCCCGGCATGAGGTCCAGTTCCGCTGTCCAGGTACCGTCTGGTCTCTGGCTGGCCTGCGCCTCAAAGGTGACTGGTGAGGCAACAAAAGTCCTCATAAGTACGAGCGTCACCCCATCCGCCTCGGGCGAATGGATGGAAAAACGCACGACTCCCTTATCCTTTAACTCCCTGACCGTACTGTTCGTCACGTCAGAAGGGGAACGCTCCGCCGGAATGTGGGAGCAGGCGGCGATCGGTCCCAGGACCACAAGCACTGCCAGAAGCCTCAAAACCATCTTATAGACCGATCCTGGCCACCGAATTTTTTGAGCCGAAGTCGTCATCGACAACATAATCCGCTAGCGGATCTCCGGGCCGCTCCTTGCCATCGACCATGAGAACATACCTGTATTCACCCGGCTCGACGTTAAGTTCCACCAGCCAGTATCCACCTTCTCCTCTTTGTTTTAAAGGGATCTCACCTGTCCAGCCGTTGAAATCACCCAGCACTGAAACGGAGCCCGCACCCGGGGCATAATAGACGATCCTGAACGCCTCCATTTTGCCCCCCTCTGCAGGTGGGTTGAGCATCTTTAATCCCACTCCGATCCCGACAAGGAGGCATGCCGCAACCACTGCAGCACCTGCGAAAAACGGCCTGAGTCTTGAACCCACTTTCAAGTAAGACAGCCTGATCCCGCCCGACAACCTTACCCGGGGTGCCTTGTAAACATCCAGCGTTTCTGCCGAAGCTGTCAACTCCCTCATTCCCTGCACGTATATCCCCAGGTCGGGATCTGACTTGAGGCGTTGTTCAAAGGCATCTGCCTCTTTAAGATCAAGCTCCCCATCCAGGTACAAGTTGGCCAGGACAATGTCATTATTTCTCACGACATATCCTCTCTGAGCAGATTTCGAAGAGCATGCCGGGCCCTGTAAACCCTGACCCTGGCGGCGCTCACAGCTATCCCGAGCACTTCCGAGATCTCGCTGTATGACAGTCCGTCAACGTGCTTTAGCATGAACGGCACTCTATATCCTTCCTCAAGCAGCATAAGGACCCGGGAAAGCTCCATGGCACTCTCTCTTCCCGTAAAAAGCTCCTCAGGAGTGGGACTGGATTCAGTGTCCAGATCCCGAACCCCTTCGAACCAGTTCCTTTCCCTTTTCGCGCGGGCCCACTTGTTCTTCATGGTGTTTACAGCGATGCGGTAGATCCAGGTTTTAAATGTCGAATCCCCTCTGAACTGGCGCCGGGAACGGTATGCCCTGTACGCCGCATCCTGTAACAGATCCGCGGCAAGGTCTCGATCGCCCACCGATCTTAACAAAAAAGTAAAGAGCTGATCGGAAACCTGCTCATATTCGGAATGAAATTGCGTTTTATCCATACTGGACTATTTACCTAGACAGCGGGGAATGTAAAACGTTACATGGTTTTTAAAGTGAACAGTGAACAGTAAACTGTGAACAAATACAATGCCATAAATTAAGATCCAAGATTTAAAACTTCAGGTAGGTGAGAGTTACTTCAAAAAGACCGGCCGCCCCATGCGGGTGCGGCCGGTCTTTTATCCAGAACATGAGTGTTTACAAATTGGGATAAAAAGGATTAATCGTCGTCGTCATCCCCGTCATCACTGTCACCATCATCGCCATCATCCTCGCCGTCACCATCATCATCGCCGTCGTCATCGTCGTCCATGTCGCCGTCGTCATCGTCATCCACATCATCACCCGAATCATTCCCCGAGATATGATCGTCAACGATGGTATTCAGATCCTCTCCGGTGCCGTCCTCGTAGGCCTCCTTGAGGTCTTCGAGCATCTCCTCAACGTCTCCCTCATCCAATCCGGCTGCGCGGGCTTTCCCAACAGCCGCATCGACAAACTCAGTTGAGATCCCCGCCTCCACTGCTTCAGTGGCAGCCTCCGCGACGCCATCACCGCTGATGCTGTCTGCCATGGCAGGAGCCATGGCAAAAACCAGTGCGATGAGAACCGCCATACCAGAGAACATAAGCATCTTCTTGACTGATAATCTCGCCTTTTCCATCTTAAATACCTCCATTCGTTCATATCCGGATTTTCACGGCCTGACAGTCTCGGGCTGCACGTCAACCCTGCAGGGCCATGAATTGCAACGGTTTAACAGTTCAGACATTCAAGCTGCGTTTTCGTTACAGGAAAAGATGGATATGTCTGGCGGAAGGTTAAATCTGCTGGCGACGGATCGCCAGCGTCAGACGAAGGGAGCTCATTTATTTTTCCATGGGGAACGATTTGATTTTAAGGTTCACTGCTTAGCGCCTGCCCTGAGGTCGCCCCCGGTGAGTCCCGCCGCTGGCGGGATCGAAGCGTTCCCAGTTTGCCACGGCCTTCACTTGATCCCCATTAACCCCATCAGATATCTACTGACAAGATACAGGGCAGCGATCATCAGGAGTGGAAAAACAGCGATGTTGAATATGTAGGCGGCCGTCTGGCGCAGAACAGCTGAGGCCAGCGCCTTTGAACGCTTTTGAATGTATTTCTTAAATTCCCTGATTTTCTCTCCGGAAACAAGCGCGGTTAAGATATTCCCACCGCTCCCTTCCGGTCTCTCTGTAAGTGCCAGGGCAGGATCAGTACCGTCATAGGGAACCGGCACAGTAACCGTTGACGTCTGTATACCCGATGAAACCGCCTCCGTCTCTTCCTGGCCATCACCCTCGAGCAGTGAGGGCATGGTCTGACCCATATCCTCATATAGGCTGTTTGCCTCACTTATCGGTTCGCCTGTTATGTGATCCGATACCCATCCGGCACCCACGACGCTCAGCGGCAGACCGATGTAAAGCAGTAGTGCCAGAACCGATGCGACCACACTGCTCCTGGCAAAAGCGGATCTAAAAGGCGAATTATCCGGAGCTACATCCCTAATAAGAAGCCAGGCCAGTGCGCAGACAAGTGCAGCCCACAGGAACCAGATGTTAACGACTGCGGCAAGGTCCAGTAAATATTCGGCGATGTAATAGTAGGCTACGGCCGCAAGGAGGACCTTCCAACCGAAATCGACGTAGTCGTAAACCGCTACGGCAAGGTCCCCGACCTTGACGTTGAGTATGAAACCCACCTCGGAACTTTTCAGGACAGCGAGCCCTACCTTGAGAGCCGAAAGAAGCAGGAACCCCTTAAGGGCCTGCTCGCGCTGCTGTTCGAGGTGCATTTCCGCTGCCTCGCTGACCTTCCCCAATCCGGAGTTGGAAAAAATCACCTCCAGGGCCGGACCGTTGGCAGTAGGGATGAAGGACAGAACCAGGAGAACCGCCACAAGGGCGGCCAGGAAGCGAGGGGAGGAAAGAAGAGAGAGGATCGTTTTCATGGTATCAGCTCCAATGCTGAATAATCATCCTTATCATGGTCATGCCAGGAGGACTAGTCCATGTCCAGACCCAGGTCGAGACCAAGGTTCCAGGTTTTGATCTTCTCCTGCGTTCTGCCTGTCCCGAGCTCAGTCGAGGGGCGTTCTGCGTTCGGTATTTCTAGACCCCAGACCCTAGACACTTTTTTTATCTTTTTTCTCTCCTCTGATCAAAATCCGAACCTCGTCATCCTCCCACCGAATGGAATCGATCTCGAAGGTTTTGAAATTGTACTCCGGGAACATCTTGTACAGGGTCAGGCGATCGATGCGGGAAAGATCCCCCTCCGGGAAGTATTCTCCCATGGGCTGGATTGTCCTTCGATCATAGATCATGTAGCGGGAACCGGGAGAGTTGGCAGCCGGCTCGGCCTTTACATCCTGTGACTCAGGGGCCGGCTCCGCCACGGGAGGTACTGCCTCGGATCCCGGCACGGCTTCAATCTCCGGTTGGCTTTCCTCTCCTGAAAGGATCTTCGTTTCATCTATATCGTCCTTAACATCAACTTCCAGTTCCACTGGCACAACCTCATCAACCTTGATATGAACCTCGACCTCATCAAAGTTGGACCAATCCAGTTTGACGATCCTCAGTTCACCAGGTGCCAGTTTTGGAGAGAGAAGCGCAGACAGGGAAACCGGATCCAGGGTAGAAAACCCTTCATCACCAAAGTAGGTCTCGTAATGCTCCCCCGTTGCTGCATCAAGAACCTTGTAGCGGGTCCTCATTCCAGAACCCGGTATACTTCCAGTGGTTACAGGCCTTTTCCCGAGGGGCACCCCACCGACTGCTCTGGCGACATCCGTACCTTCTGGTTTAGTCTCTGGTATATCAATGGCCGTATCAACAGCCGTCTCAAATGCCATGTATCGGGCTGTCTCCTCGACCCAGTCCTCAGGTATGACAAGTTCATCCCCAGGATAGGGTTCTGATGAAGCATCTAATATTTCGGGGGACAGGACCTCATCCATCTGTGATGTCACGATCTCCTCGTCAAGAGCCACAAAGGCTGGCCCATGAACACTTTCCTCTACCCCCAGGGACAACCCCAGTTTGCTCTCGGAAAGTTCATCAAACTCGTAAACCGTCTCTTTAACATTGGGAGGCGGTTCAGCTCCCTTCTGGACAGACTGTCCCACTTCAAATATCTCTTCGTCTGACTCTTCAAACAGGGGTGATTCTTGCGTGTCGATGGGATCAGTAGCCTGGACTGCCCCATATTTAATCAGTTCAGCCGTCTGGTCATCCTCAATCTTTCCCATGACAAGGGGTTCAAATCCACCAGAAGGAATCGGATCCACTCTCGAAGCCGCAACAAAGGAAGCCAAAATAAAAATCAGTGCGGTGCCTCCGCCGGCGGCGCCCGCTATCCTTAATTCCAGTATGGGAGGAAAGAAAACAAATAAAGCTCCAATACAGACGGTCACAGCAATGAGAGCTGATAAAGCTGCCGCGCCAAGCCGGGTCAGAACCTTGCTGCCCCCAAGGAGCAAAACCGCGAGCTGAAGCCCGAGAACAGCAAAAAGCCACAGGGCCTGGATATCAACTTTCCACAAAACCTTGAAGGTGAAATAGGTGGTGAGTGTAAAAACAAGAGAGGCGAACAGAATGAGAGAACTGACTGGTATCCGATCTGATGATCCTTGATTCATAGTCCCCTCCGGGGAGTGCTCTGAAGAAGGTTTCCTGTCGGGTATTTTAACGAGAAAGAGGGGAAGTTGCCAGTAGTCGATTTATCGTGAAGCGTGAAGGCAAAAATTTTGTCCCCTTTTTTTCCAAGTGAAATAATGCTATCGTATTGATAGCAAATATGCCAGGAGGAACGATATGCCCAACATCCTCGTCAGAGACCTTTCCCCCGAAACGATCAAGATGTTAAAAGCCAGGGCACACAGAAGCGGCCGTTCCATGCAATCCGAACTGAAAAACATCCTGGAAGGGGCTGCCAGGATGGAATCTCTCGATGCCGCGCTATTATCGGCCAGGATACGCCGTATGCTGGGAGATAGAGAACACACAGACAGCGCTGACCTGATGGGAACCTAGATCCCGATGGCCCGATTTGTAGTAGAACCTGGTATCGCTGTAAAGTGGTTCCTTCCGGAGGAATATTCAAACCCTGCCGCCCGCCTTCTGGATGGCGGCAACGAACTGATGGCGCCGGATACCCTTTGGTTCAACGCCGGAAGGCTCATTACCGCCAAGGTACGCCTGGGTGAACTGTCACCCGATGAGGGAGCCCAGATCATCCAGGCTGTTCAGTCTGTTCCTGTGAAACTCCAGCCTTCACAACCGCTGTTGGAACCGGCCCTGCGTATCGCCGCATTCCTTGACCTACCCCTTGGGGATGGCCTCGGGCTTGCCGTCGCGGTCCATGGTGATTGCCGGCTTGTCACAGCCAGCAGAACCCTTTATGAAAAAGTGCAGAAAACTCCCTTTTCTGTTCATGTAAAGTGGGTGGGGGACATCCGGTGAAACCGATATCAGATCTCATATCTCACATCTCAGAAAAAGCACCCGGTCATTTGAGATTTGAGGTCTGAGATTTGAGATTAGATTTATGTCAAACCCAAAATACCTCCTGGAGTTAAAAAGCGGGGCAGAGCGTGCCCTCAACGCCGAACCGCCCGACGGTCTCACCGCCTTCCCCTTGTCCTGGGCGCTGTGGGAGGCGATCCGCAGAAGGATCCTGGTGCTGGCGTGCAAGAGGGAGGGTTGGACCGTAGAGCAGGCCAGGGACGTTCTCATGGAGGAAAGAATAGATAATGGCAGATTCATTGAACTTTTTTCGGGCATTACTATGGGAGATGTGTGGGAAGAATCCCTTCCGCTGGAGGCGCTGCAGTTGTGGCCGGAGATCCTCAAAGCTGTGGATCTGAGGAAGAGGATCATTCACGGCACAAGCCACATTGGGGAGGAAAGCCTTCAGCGAACCGACTGGAATGTGCTGCGGTTTGTAAACCGTCTCCACGAACACCCTCTTGGGGACCCACTGAAAAAGATGCCTAAAAAAACGAAGAAGACCTTGTCTGATGAGAGCCTGAGGGAAAGAATAAAAAAGTAGAAGTATTAGCATTAGGAAGTGAGCATTTCGCCCTTTCTTCTACCTCAACTTATACTTATACTTATACTTCTACTCATACTGATACTGATACTGGTATTACCTGGAGCCCGATATGACCGAAAATAAAGAAGACAAAGCAAAAAGGGAAGCTGAAAGACGCAAAGCTGAGCGCTTCGCATGGTTGGGGCCCCTGCTGGAAAGAAGAAAAGCAGAGGCCGAACCTATTGAGGATACGGATGATGGGGAGGAGCTGGAAGAACTGAAAGATTGAGAATTCCGCATTCAGCATTGAGCACGAAAAGCAGCGGCTTCAAGACACTTCAATCTTCAATCCGGAATGCTCAATTCGCAATCCGTTGTTTCCCCTCTGCACCCTGCACTCTGCACTAACGAGTCCTGCCAACTCAAAGCAGGACTCGCTGCGCTCCCGTATACACGGTCATTTTATTTCCCCTCACATAGCCTATAAGCGTCAGACCTATGCGCTCTGCAAGATCCAGGGCGAGGCTTGTGGGCGCTGAGCGAGAGATCAGGATAGGGACCCCCATTTTGGCCACCTTGACCACGATCTCCGAAGACATCCTGCCCGTGGTAACAAGGGATTTATCTCCCAGGGGAATATCCTCCAGGAAACAAGCCCCCCGTATTTTGTCCACAGCGTTGTGCCTTCCAATATCGTCCCTGAAAACCAGTACCTCTTCCCCATCAGCCAAAGCGCTGTTGTGGACACCGCGGGTCTCCCTGTAAAGATCCGATAGCCGATTGAGCTCTTTCATCAGGCCGTACACCTGACCAGGACTCACGGTCAGTTCGGAAGTCACAGGTTTGGCCTGAATGGAATCAAGAACGTGGTAAAAAGTGGCCCCCTTTCCGCAGCCCGAGGTGACCGTCCTCTTCCCCCAGAGCTTTTCGGTAAGATCAAGGTCTCCTGAAAGCTCTATTTCCACAGTACCCGCTTCGTCATCTACACGGATGCTCTTCAGGTCCTCTTTATTTTGGAGAAACCCCTCGGAAAGAAGGAACCCAACAGCCAGTTCCCCATTGGCATCCCCCGTGGTGAGCAGGGTGATGAGCTCTTTCCCGTTCAGGAAAACGGTAAGGGGGACCTCCTGGACGATAGAGCGCTCTTCATTTTGGGCATCCGGACCCTTTATCTGGATGACATCACGGGTATGGTGTTTACGGTCGGACATAGGGTCTCTGGTCTCCATGGCAGAAGGAGGAATTGGGAAGCCCTTCGACAAGCTCAGGGTCCCGAAGCTGGTCGAGGGAGAGGAGGAGGAATGACAGGCCTTTCTTCATTCTTCATCCTTCATCATTCATTAGGGATTATCATCTCCACAAACTCTTCCTCACTGAGCACCTTCACGCCCAGTTTCACAGCTTTGTCCAGTTTGCTGCCTGGGTCGGCACCGGCAACCACATAGCCAGTCCTTTTACTCACAGAACCGATGACCTTGCCGCCACGGTTTTCAATGAGTCTTTTTGCCTCGTCACGGGTGAAATTCTCCAAAGTGCCTGTGAGGACGAAAGTCATTCCTGCCAGGTCTTCCGATTCCGGGACCGAGACCTCCTGCGGTTGAAAGATCTCCCACAGCCTCTTGGCTTCCTCAGCGTTTCCCGGTTCCCGGAAAAAAGACAGGACCTGATCCGTGATCTCAGGACCGACACCGTGGATCTTGAGCATACCATCCATGTCGGCACTTGCCAGTTCATCCAACGTCCTGAACCGGCCCATTAGCAATCGTGCCCCGACCTTCCCCACCATGGGAATGCCCAGCCCGAAAAGTAGACGATCCGCAGTCCTGGATCCTTTAGCCTCACTTATCGCATCCAAAAGGTTCAGGGCCGACTTTTCCGCATACAGGTCAAGGCCCATTAAATCGTCCATCGTCAAACTGTTTAAGTCCGAGGGAACAGAGACATTCTTACCGTCCACGAGCTGGGTCACCGTCTTCATTCCCAGTCCCTCGATGTCCATGGCGCCCCGGGAGGCGAAGTGGAAGATCCGTTCCTTGACCTGAGCGGGACAGGCGATGTTTGTACAGCGGTGAGCCGCCTCCCCCTCCATCCGTACGATACTGTTCCCGCAAACAGGACAGGTTTTCGGCATTATCCAGGGGAACGTTCCCTTCGGACGCTGCTCAAAAACAACCTCCGCCACTTCCGGGATCACATCTCCTGCTCTCTGGACGACCACCGTGTCCCCTGCCCTCACATCCTTGCGACCCACCTCGTCCTGATTGTGGAGTGTGGCACGGGACACCATAACTCCGCCCACCCTGACAGGTCTCAGGTGAGCTACCGGAGTGATCTTCCCCGTACGGCCCACCTGGACCGCAATGTCCTCGACAACTGTACTGGCCTGCTCAGGAGCAAACTTGTATGCCACAGCCCACCGGGGACTGCGGGAGGTCCTACCGATGGCATCCCTGAGATCGAACCGGTCCACCTTTATGACCATACCGTCGATCTCGTAAGGAAGTTCATCCCTTACCCGTCCTAGCTCTTCATAATAGGCCAGGGCTTCCTCGATCCCCACACACACCTTTTTAATAGGGTTGACCTTAAACCCAGAGGCTGAGAGATATTCCAAAAGCTCATTTTGGCTGGTTAAGAAATCCCCCTCGATCTCACCTAAAGCGTAAAAGAATCCGTCCAGGGGCCGGGTGGCGGTGACAGCAGGGTCAAGTTGTCTCAGGCTGCCTGCGGCGGCGTTCCTGGGGTTGGCAAAAGGTTCCTGTCCATCAGCCTCTCTCTCTTGATTCAGGAGATCGAAATCGGTCCTGTTTATGAAGATCTCGCCGCGGACTTCCAAACGTGCCGGTATCGTTTCACCGGCAAGCCTGAGAGGTATGGACTTAACAGTTCTCAGGTTGGCAGTGATGTCCTCCCCTGTCACCCCGTCGCCGCGGGTGGATCCGAGGACAAAGACACCGTTCACGTAAACCAGTTCCACGCTGAGTCCGTCCAGCTTGGGCTCGGCTACGTAGGTGACCGTTTCGTCGCTGCCTAAAAACCTCTTCACCCTGGCATCGAACTGAACCGCCTCCTCCTCATCCATGGCGTTGCCCAGAGAAAGCATGGGAAGAGTGTGCCGAACGGGGGCGAACTGCTCACTGGGCGCGGCGCCAACTTTTTGAGTGGGGGAGTCCGGAGTGCGGAGTTCGGGGTGAGTTTCTTCTATCTCCACCAGACGACGCAGGAGCGCATCATACTCGGCGTCAGACACCTCCGGCGCGTCGATAACATAGTACAGGCGGTTGTGCCTGGAAATGGCATTTCGGAGATTTTCTGCTTCTGCTTTTATTTTTTTAAGATCAACCATAATTTTCTAAATACAGAGGTCATCACGCCTCTGGCGTGACGTCCTTTGCGGTGAGAAAACTCGCTTTTATAGTAACCGGGATCGCTTCACACAGTCGACGGTTCGCGATGACAAATGAAATGGTGTTCCTCTCTACACTCTACACTCTACACCCTGCACTCTACACTTCATCGATAGTGAGGATTAGTCTCCATCGGAGCATAAAGCCTCTTCACTATCAATGAGATACACTTCCACCTTTTCCCCCGCTTTCGCCCCTTCGGCATCTTCTGACAAAACAATGATCCCGTTGGCGTCCGACATGGAGCGAAGGATCCCGGAACCCTGATCCCCGGTAGTTTGGACGTAGAGGACCCCGTCTTCTTTCCGCTCAACGATCCCCCTGATAAAGTTGCGACGCCCGGTTTTCTTTTTAATATCCTGTTCCAGGACAGCTTTCACCGTGGGCCTGAACAGCCGGGTGTGTCCCATCATTTTTCTCAAAGCCGGACGAACATACAGTTCAAAGGACAGTGTGGCTGACACCGGGTTGCCGGGGAGGGCAAACACGGGTTTGCCGTGGCGCACTCCGAAGGTCATGGGCTTTCCGGGTTTCTGGGCCACTTTCCAGAAAAGAACCTCAATTCCTACCGTACCAAAAACATCCTTCAGGAAGTCATAATCACCCATAGAGATCCCCCCCGTGGTCACGAGAACGTCTGACTGGAGTCCCTCTTCGATCATGGCAGCAAGATGGTCGGGTTCGTCCCGGGCGATTCCGAGCTGTCTGGGAATAGCGCCGCACTCCCTCACCAGAGCGCTCAGGGCGTGGGAATTGCTGCTGTAGATCTGGGCCTCGTGGGGAACCTCGCCCAGGCTGACCACCTCATCCCCGGTGGCAAGGATCGCCACTTCCGGCCTTCTATAAACCTTGAGCTGAGCGATCCCCTGGGAAGCAACCAGTCCGAGGTCGGCTGGACGCAGGGGCCGTCTCGCCGGCAGTATCTCATCAAGGGATCTGATATCCTCACCGGACCGCCGGATGTTGGCGTCTTTTTTTACAGGACTTGTGAGGAAAAGGTTTTCAGCTTCCACATAGGTGTCTTCCACCCGGACAACCGCATCCACACCGCCAGGCACAGGCGCTCCGGTCATGATCCTCACCGCCTCGCTTTCAGCAATAGGAGAACCAGCCAGGTCTCCTGCCCTTATAGTCCTGACGATGGGAAGAGAGACGGGCGTATTATCGGAAGCTCCCTCTGTGGCTACTGCGGTAAGGGCGAAGCCGTCCATGGCTGAATTATCCTGGGGCGGGACGTCTCTACGGGCAAATATCGACTCGGCGAGGACCCGGACCAGGCACTGGTCCAGGCTCACAACCTCTTTGCCCAGAAGGTTCACATTGTCCAGGATGATCTTTCTTGCTTCCGAAACTCTTATCATTCAATCTCCTAAAGCTTCAACGCTGAGGGCCGCCCTTCGACAAGCTCAGGGCAGGCTGGAACGCCGCCTCTCAGGCATTATCACAGAGGGCCGCTGGAAAAACCTGAAACCAAAGCACTTTCTTTTAAAAAAGGTTAAGACTTTCTAAACGCAGAGGACGCTGAAGTCGCGGAGAAGACCTGTAATTCCTTCCTCACCTGACCTCTCCTGTAGGGAGAGGGATTTCTGCGAAATCAGATCGGGATCTCTTCGCATGGGTATCTGCTCGCGATGACGGACAACGCACCATTTTTCTTTACTGCGTCCTGTGCCCTGCGCCCTGTGTCCTGTGTCCTGTGTCCTGATTGTCATTCTACATTCTGCATTCTGCATTCCCTGCCCTGAGCAAGTGAAACGCGTCGAAGGGTTCATTCTCATCATTACCCATTACCCCTCACCGTTTTTCTTTTTATCCTCACATCCCCCTTACGCATGGTGACCTGGGTTCGGTCAAGATACTCCAGGAGAGGGATCATCCATTTTCTGGTGGTGTTCACAATTTCCCTGAAATCGGCCAGGGCCATCTCCTGGTTGGACCCAAAATACTTCTCCACCCCTTTCATGAGAACGGTGTGGGCATTGGATGTAACAAAATAATCGTCTTTGATCCTGACGAGGTCACCTTTGTCAGCCAGAAGGTTGAGAACCGTTTTGAGGTTTCCAGAAGGGGCTTTGAGGTCCTCGCTGATATCTGCGAGAAAGGGTGCGGAAAGCTGTGTCTTCTCAAGGAGGACCAGCGCTTTTTTTGCCAGGGCTTCCTGGTCAGGGGTCAGAGTAGCTTCATGGCTTCCAATACGTACGATATCCCCGTCCAAGGCGATCGCGCCCTGTTCCTGAAGTGTTGCCAGAAGGTTCCTGTAGGGGCGGTCCGGCAGCTGGCGGGCGACCCTCATCCTGAGTTCTTCACGACCAATTCCCGCCCTGGCAGGGTTGGCCTGGTGGAATTTTTCCAACGCATTTAACAGCCGCTCCTTTATTTTATCAAAGGAGGCGGCAGAGTAGGCCAGTGTCCCGTCACCGGTTACTGCCAGGACAACCTTTGAATCATCGTCCATGCGGGTCAGCAGCTCTTTCATCTCCGGAGTATCAAGCCCGGTCCTTACAGACAGATTCGCCGCCTCAAGACCAAAGTCCCCGGCCTCTTCAAGGTAGACTTCCACACGGTCCTGGAGACTGCCCTCCTCCAGGCGCTTTAACCGCTCGATCACGGGTGGACGGTTCCGGCGATGTTTCCCGGGAAGGGGATCAATAATGTGGCCACCCCCGATGGTGGCCATGGGAGAATAGCTTCTAATGACAAACCGGTCACCTGGAAGTGCAATGGCCGGCTCTTCCAGGCGCAGCTGTATCAGACCCTCTTCGCCAGGTTGAATAACCTCACCATCGAGAATGATTGTCCGCGTCATGATCTCAGCCGTGTAAAGGTGCAGGCGAACCCGCTCGCGGTTTTTTAACGGTCGAGGGGCTGAAGGGAGAAGACTGACCTTGGCGTCAAGCATGAGAGTGGAGCGCAGAACGCCGGCTCTCACCGCTGTCTGTCCACGGTGGATCTCATCCTTATCGATGCCCTGCAGGTTAAGGGCGGTCCTGGTCCCGGCCGAGCTTGACGAAACTGATTCGCCGTGGACCTGAAGGCCCCTGAGCTTCGTCTTCCTGTCCCCCGGAAGGAACAGGATCTCTTCCCCGGTGGAAATTTTTCCCGAAGTCTGGGTACCGGTGACAACTGTGCCAAACCCCTTCATGGTGAAAACTCTGTCCACAGGCAGCCTGAAGATGCCCTTGTCGGTTCTTCCCGGAATTTTCCGGGCAGCAGCTTCAATAGCAGCAACCACTTCCTCTTTACCGCTGCCGGTGATAGAGGAAACGGGAACAATAGGTGCATCCTGGAGGAAGGTGCCCGAGAGGTAATCCCTTACGTCCTCGGTAATCATCTCGAGCCACTCATCATCGACCATATCAGTCTTGGTGAGGGCAATAACCCCGTTCTTGACACCCAGGAGCTGGCAGATATCGAGATGCTCACGGGTCTGGGGCATTACTCCCTCATCTGCAGCAATGACGAGGAGCACCAGATCGATCCCTGTGGCACCGGCTACCATGTTCCTGACGAAACGTTCGTGACCCGGCACATCCACAAGGCCCAACCGCAAACCGGAGGGGAGGGTGAACGGAGCGAAACCCAGCTCGATGGTAATGCCCCGCTCTTTTTCCTCCTTGAGACGGTCGGTGTCGACACCGGTCAGGACCTTGACTAATGAAGTCTTGCCGTGGTCGATGTGACCGGCCGTACCAATTATTATGTGGCCCTGGGTGGTCAACGCCTCTGACCTCTATGGTATCGGGGTATCGGAGTATCGGGGTATCGGGGTTTTACACCCACACACCCACACACCCACACACCCATACTGTCGTCTTTCATACGCCTCCGGTTACCTCCTCTCTCAGGCCTTGCATCCCCTCGACATAGCTCGGGGCCTGAGCCTGCCGAATGGCTGAACCCTTCTTGAAAGCCTCTCTGTCTTATGGACATAAATGCCTTTCTCCGCGTCACCGCTTCTCCGTTTCCCCGTTTCCCCGTTTCAAGATCTGGCTCTTTCCCCGACACGCCGATACTCCGACACACCGATACGAGCGATCCTACTGCTTTGCATTAAGGAGCGCTCCTATGATAGCCTTTTCCAGGTCTCCCAACTGTCTCGACTGTACCGTGCGCAGGTCGAGACACAGTCTATCATCCACAATGCGCGCGATCACCGGCGGGTCTTGAAGTCTAAGCCTGCCCTCCAGGTCGTGGGCGGACATTTCTTCCGGATCGAGAGCAAGGAGCATCGTGGGCAGCTCTTCAAGGGGCAGGGAGCCTCCCCCCACCCTGGACACTGAGGAGAGAGTCGAGATCCGGACGGGAAGATCGGAAAGCCTTCTTCCCAAACGCCTGGCCCGGGCCGCAACAGCTTCTTTTTTAGCGGCCATCATTCTCAAAGTGGGGATCTTTTCAACCACTGTAGCCGGGTCAAGATAGGCCTTCAGAACCGATTCCAGCGCGGCCAGGGTGAGTTTGCCCACTCTCAGGGCTCTCTTCATTGGGTTATTTTTTATTGCCTGAAGGTACTCCCTGGTACCAACGATGATCCCGGCCTGGGGACCTCCCAGAAGCTTGTCACCCGAAAAGGTCACCACCTTGGCACCCTGGGCAAGAACCCCCCTGACTGTTGGTTCGCTGTGCTTAAGCCCCAGTTCCCTGAGATCCACAAGACAGCCGCTGCCCAGATCCACAGCAACAGGAAGGTCGTGCTCTTTTCCGAGAGCCGCGAGCTCTTCAACAGATGCTTCTTCGGCAAACCCGACGATGCGGTAGTTGCTGGTGTGCACCTTGAGCAGCAGGCCCGTTTCTGCGGTGATCCTTTTGCGGTAATCCGATATCCGCGTTCTGTTTGTCGTTCCCACCTCGGCTAGCTGTGCCCCTGAGGCCTCCATGACATCCGGTATCCGGAAACTTCCGCCGATCTCCACAAGTTCACCTCTGGATACGACAACAGCCTTTCCCGAGGCCATGGTCCGTAGAACAAGCATGACCGCCGCGGCGTTGTTATTGACCACGGTGGCCGCCTCGGCCCCGGTGAGCCGGCAGATAAGCTCCTCCACCAGGTCGTCCCTGGACCCCCTTTGCCCGCCTTCGATATCATACTCCAAATTGGAGTACCCCCTGGCAGCCATGGCGACCTGACGGATAGCGTCATCCGACAGGGGGCTCCTCCCCAGGTTGGTGTGGATCACAACCCCGGTGGCGTTAATGACGTGCCGCAGGTTCGGCCGATCCATCTTCAAGATCCTGTGAACGGCCGCCTCGGCTGTAGTATCAAGGGAAAGATCGGCCTTATCGGTTATTTTCCCCTCCAGCAGAAGACTCCGGATACGGTCGATCTCGCTCCGGACCGCAGCCTTTATAGTCAGTTCAGGCACGCTGCCGAAAAGACGTTTAACGGCTGCGTGCTCCAGAATCGAATCCACCTTGGGGATATGGCGTAATAGGGATTTATTCGGGATTTTTTTGGTCATAACCGTAAGATTATAGAGGAATAAGTTCCTTGTTCCTAGTACCTGGTTCCTGGCACTATATCCAGGTTCCAGGTTTTGGTACTCGCCTGTGTTCTGCCTGTCCCGAGCTCAGTCGAGGGGCGTTCTGTGTTCTGTGTTCCAGATCCCAGACACCAGACCCCAGCCCCCGAATTTTCTCTGCACTCTGCACTGGAAGCCTAAACAGCCGTTCAAAACTAAAAAAAAGGGGCCCCTTTCGGGGCCCCATACCTTGATAGGCTGTTTAGGCTATTTACGCTTCTTCACCGTCCCATTTGGCATGATTCTTCTGCGCCCAGGCTTTGGTAACTGTACCCCTTGTCATGGCGCGCCACGTACCAGGGACGCCCCAGGTTCCAAGGTAGGCATGGAGCATGATGAAACCGAGGAACACGATGAAGCCAAGGTTATGCAGGAAATACATCCACTGCTGCAGACCCTTACCCAGCTGGAAGGGAAACCACATGGCAAGACCAGTGCCTCCCATGAAGAGCCCCAGGATCAGAGCTGCCCAACCGGCCATTTTCTGGCCTGCGTTGAACTTCCCTGAAGGGGCCGCCTTGTAACTCGAGTCGAAGTAACCCTTGACCACCGCAACTACCGTGTCATCTCCAGGAGCAGTGATCTCCTTGATCCACTGCATGAAAATGACCACGGTCGTAACGATGAACAGGACACCAGCCCAATGGTGGATAACCCTGGACACATCCACACCGCCGAACACCCCGGTCAGGCCAAAGAAAGACTTAGCATACAACCCGAGGCCGGTCAGTGTCAGGAAGATGAAGGTTAGCATGTGGATCCAGTGAACAAGCCGCTCACGGGGCGAAAACCTTTTCAAGAGATGATGTGACATCAGTACTCACCTCCTTCCCCGGGTGAGGAGGGCGGGGGTGCTGCTCCGCCCCCTTCGTCGGCGTCTTTGGGACCGACGGTAACGTAATGGGCGAGAAGCCCCACAGCCCCTGCCAGAAATGCGATGACACCCACCGGCTTCATGACAGTGCGCCACAGGAAAGTAGCTGTCGGGATTGCGGGCTTGGAGGGCAGGCCGTACTGGCCAGCCTTGTCCTCGAGCAGAAACACGACGTTTGTGCTCAGAGACCCGCCATCGTAGACCGTGAGGCCCCGATCCTTTGCAGATGCTCTGATCCCTTCCAGTTTACCCTTATCGGTAAAAAAGAGTGCACCAGTGGGGCAGGTCTTGGTACAGGCGGGCTGCATGCCCATTTCCTGGCGGTCGAAGCACAGAGTGCACTTGAACGCCTTGTCCACACCGAACTTTTCAGCGTTTGCCCCGTCATAGCGGGGGACGTCGAAGGGACAGCCGAATACGCAGTACTTGCACCCGGTGCACAGCGTCTGGTTGATCACCACGGAGCCCGCAGCGTCACGAGTGATTGCACCGGGAACGGGGCAAGCCTTCATGCAGCCTGCATCCGTACAGTGCAAACAACGATGCTGGCCAAAGAACCAACTGATCTCTCCACCGTTTTCTACCTCGTTGAACCGGATCCTGGTGTAGGTGTTGTATGAGAGATTCTGGGGGTTCTCGTAGCTGCCCTTACATTCGGTTTGTTCCGCCGAAAGACTGTTCCACTGCTTGCAGGCCGTTTGGCAGCCTCTGCAGGCAGTACACTTGGAAGTATCAATAACTATCATTTTTTCAGCCACTCAAATCACCCCCTTCCTATTTCTTCTCGACGTTGACCATAAAGGCCTTCGTCTCAGGAATCATGGTGTTGGCGTCCCCGATGCCGGGCGTCAAAAGGTTGCTCGAATCGCCATAGGTCGGGTTGGAATAAGCCTTCCCGTTCGCCATGACGTCGTGCTCCTTTGTTGTCGCCCAACCGAATGACCAGGGGAGTCCCACCTGGTGAATAGTAGCGCCAGCGACCTGGAACGGCTTGAACCGTTTGGTCACAATGGCAACGGCATCTACCTTGTCACGGGCCGAGGTAACGACGACTTTCTGTCCGTTAGTGATGCCCTTCTCCTCGGCGAGCTCCACGCTCATTTCCACGAAGTTTGCGGGCATCAGCTCCGCCTGCCATGGCAGCCACCTTGAGAGAACACCGGTCTGCCAGTGTTCCGTGACCCTGTAGGTGGTCGCGACCAGCGGATATCTGTCGTCGCAGTTAAGGAACTGGTCCATCTTGCCGGTGAACATCTTCGCCACCGGGTTGATCCTCTGGGGGTTCATGAGGTTGCGCTCAATGGGGCATTCCAGAGGCTCGTAGTGCTCGGGGAAGGGTCCGTCGGCGAGCCCGGGACCAAAGATATGAGAGACACCGTGGGGCTTCATGATGTAAGCCAGTCTGGTCCTCTCGTTCCAGGTTCCGTCCGGCTTTCGCAGGGGAGGCCATCCACCGTCCGGCACATCGCCGATCCACTTTGAACCGTTCCAGTAAATGACCGGCTTGTGGGAGGCCCAGGGCTTACCGTACTCATCCACAGAGGCCCGGTTGTAAATTATCCGGCGGTTCACCGGCCAACACCAGGACCAGCCGTTGTACAAGCCGGTGCCGGTGGGGTCGGATTTACCGCGCCGGGCCATATTGTTGCCACTCTCATTATAGGAGTTGCAATACAGCCAGTTACCCGACGAGGTCTTGCCGTCGTCCCTGAGGGCGGCGAAGGATACAACGAGGTCGCCCTTCTTGGCGATAACGTTGCCCTTATCGTCCTTGATGTCCTCAAGGTAATAGCCGTTGATCTCCTTGGCAATGAAATGTGTGTCCATGTGGGAGGTCTTGCCGTCGGGGCCCTTGGGGCCGTAATCCCAGGCAAGGTTCACGATGGGCTCGGGGAAGACCCCGTTCTGCTCGGAATAGAGCTTCTTCACACGCCACTGGAGTTCGTTGACGATGTCCGCGTCGGTGGGAGCCGGGGGCTCGACCGCAGCGTAGCGCCACTGGGCCCAACGGCCGGAGTTGGTTATAGAGCCTTCCTTTTCGAAAGACATGGCGCAGGGGAGCAAAAACACTTCTGTCTTGATCTGACCGGGGTCCACACCCGGGCCGCGCCAGAAGGATCCGGTTTCGTTGTCGAACAGGTTGACGTTCACCATCCAGTCCAGCTTGCCGAGTGCTGTCCTGACCTTGCCTGCATTGGCGCCGGAGCAGGCCGGGTTCTGGCCCCATGCGAAGAAACCGTTGAACTTGCCCTTGAGCATCTCATCAAAGATCATAAGCCATGAGGCGTTCTGCCCGTCGTCAAGCTTCGGCAGCCATGTGTACTGGGTGTCCAGGCTGGCGCTCAGGCCAAAATGGGCCCTGAGAAGACTGTTGCTGTACTTCGGATAGTTGCTCCACCAGTTGGCGGAATAGGGCTCCTTCGTAGAGGGTGTGTAATTCTTATTGTAGGTTGTGAGGTTCGTGTCCTTGGCCCGAGGGGTTTTGAGATACCCGGGGAGAATATGGAACAAAAGGCAGTGGTCCGTGGACCCCTGAACGTTGGATTCACCCCGCAGCGCGTTCACACCGCCGCCCGCCATGCCGATATTGCCCAGCAGCAGCTGGATCATGGCCATTGTCCGGATGTTCTGGGTGCCCACGGTGTGCTGGGTCCAGCCCATGGCATACATGATGGTACCTGTGCGGTTGGGCTTGCCTGTGGATGCGAAGATCTTGTAGACCTCGCGCAGCTTATCTACAGGAGTCCCGCAGATGGCGGACACCTTGTCCAGCGTGTATCGGGAGTAGTGTTTCTTCAGGAGCTGGAGGACGCACATCGGGTCCTTCATCTCCGGATCCTTTTTGACTTCTCCGTTGGCATTGGTATTAAAGGCCCACGCCTTTTTGTCATAACTTCTCTTCTTTGGATCGTACCCCGAAAACACGCCGTCCAGTTCACCTGGCATCTTGAAGTCTGTATTCACGATGAAAGGAGCGTTGGTGTACAGGCGGACATAATCCTTGTGGTACAGCTCGTTATCGAGGATGTACATGATCATCCCGCCCAACCAGGCGATATCTGAACCCGACCTGATGGGAGCGTAGACATCGGCCTTGGATGAGGTTCTCGTGAACCGCGGGTCCAGGCTCAAAAGCTTGGCACCCTTCTCCTTGGCCTTCATAACCCATTTAAAACTGATGGGGTGGTTCTCAGCAGCGTTGCTTCCGGAAATTATGATGACATCCGAGTTCCGGATATCGATCCAGTGGTTGGTCATCGCGCCTCTTCCAAACGACTCTGCCAGAGCCGCTACGGTTGCGCTGTGTCATATGCGCGCCTGGTGTTCGATATACACCAGGCCGAGGGCACGAAGCCATTTCTGGAGTACATAGCACTCCTCGTTATCGAGCGCCGCACTGCCCACTGAAGCGATGGTATCGGTGCGGTTGACCACCTGGTTATTGGCGTTGACCTTGGTGAACCCGGCGTCACGGCTCTTTTTGACCCTTTTTGAGATCTCATTATAGGCCCAGTCCCAGGATACCTCTTTCCACTCTGCGCTGCGAGGCGCACGATAAAGAGGCTTGGTAATGCGCCACTCACTCTCCGAGACCTGCCTGACAGCCTGCGCTTTTGAACACAGGGAACCCTCGTTGATTGGATGATCAGGGTCTCCCTCGATGTTGACGACCTTACCGGCGTGGGCACTGACGATCATGCCACAGCCCACGGCACAGTAAGGACAGATGGTGGTGGACTCCTTGGCATACTTGATGGCGACGTTACCCTTGCGGGTCCCCGCCATCGCTGTGCCTCGGAGGCCCAGGCCACCAAGCGCGGCACCAGACACGGTCGCACCGGAGATCTTGATAAAATCTCTCCTGGTTACGTTCATCCTTGTCTACACCTTCCTTTCTTACGGGTTAAAGTCCAGATAGCGTACGATAATTTTGCCGGACAAGCGTTGGGGTCACCTCCTTCCGAAACGGATACCTTCCTCTCGCTGGATTCGATCCGTAAAACGCACAAAGGAAACCATGCGCATTTCATGGCTTCCTTTGCAAGAAAGGCAGGCATCGGAATTGCTCCCGGCACCCTATCGTCCCGCCCATCCCGAAGGGACGGTACGAGATCGGAAGACCCTTAGCTGACTTTTGAGTCGGCGATCTGGCGGACATGATAGCCCGTATGTATTAGCATGCAGAAATACTGTATACCGTATATAAACACTGCACACCAGATATATAAACATGACTCACCTGTTATATATACTGGTGCACCTGGCCGAAGCTCCCCTGAAGTGCATTTGCAGAATATCTTACGGTGTTTTATTTTTCAAGAAATAACTGAAAAAAATGAAACACCAACACAAAAAAGAGAGAAATGGCCTGCGTGCCCTTAATCGGCATTTTCCTCCTCAGTCACAGCACCTATCCACACCCCGAAGATATTTGGGGCGCCCCTGGAAAACCCTTCTTCCTCCACAGCGCGGTCAAAACCTGGTGTTTTAAGATCTTCCACTTCCGGATGCATATCACCCAATTCATCACCTTCTAATCGCCATCCTTTAATATAGGCCTGGCATTCATTACAGACACCGGCCGACAGGGTCTTGTAATCGGCATCCTCTGAAAACAGGAAGCCGCTCTCCTTCGGGCTATGGTGATCACAGTACGGACAGGTGAGCCTCTTGAACTGCCAGTGTGACTCACATCTGAAACAGATGAGGTAGCGCTTGCCACCCTCACCCATCATATACCCCACCGCCGGTTCACCGCCGCACACCGGGCAACTGCCCTTTTCCCAGGCTGAAATGTCGATCCCTTCACACCTGCCGGCAGCGAACAGGAAAGAGCCTTTCAGAGCATTGAAAAGAACGAACATCAATACCTCCGGGTTCGCCCCTTTGATCAATAGAAGCTCTTTTCTGAGGGCCTCTTCGCCTTCAGTCAGAAAGGTCCGGGCAAGATCGTTGAGTCTTGCGGGTTCAGCAGTCAGATTGGCCATGTCCTCCATCAGTGCGTCGGGATCTTCAGAATGTCGGCCCAGGATCCGAACCACATCTTTGACCATGGCAGCCATTGCTTCCGGGTCGGGAAGCAGGTCTCCCGGATCGATGAGAGAAAACCCTTCAGTAAGCCTCATTTTGGCCTGATCACTGGTTAATCCTTTCTGATCCCTGGCCGGGAGGGACGTTTTTTCATTAAACTCGAACAGATCCCTATACAGTGCCAGGACATCATCCATTTCTTCGATGTCCAGTTTTCCTGAAAAAAGAGCCTGGCGGGCGGATTCTCGTCTTGTGTTTTGGTCTGACATTGGAAAAACCTCCGGGTAAAGCAGTTTAGGTACGAGGTACAAGGTAAATGGAACAAGGGGCCATTTAAAACGAACACCTTTTCCCTGTACCTTGTCCCTTGTCCCTGGTTTTTTTACGCTTTCACGATCTTCCCCATAAACACCTTTATCTCCATGCCACCAGTTACATAGTCGAAAGCCGGCGGTGTTAGTGCGTTAACTCCCACGTCGTCATGTCCATAGAGGGTCACAGAGGCTACATGATAAATAGCCCCGCTATTTTCAAACGAACCTATCCTGCCAGTCACCAGGGCCGTTGCTGGTACACCATCATCGTAATAGGGAGAATGAAGGATAATCCTGTGGCCACTCTTAACTCCCAATGATTGCGCAAGGTTTTTCCCAATTTCCACGATCCTGTCCACTCCGAGTTCCCTGGCACTGTTCGGCTGGGCTGTGATCCCACCGGTTCCCATTATATTGCCTGTCCTGTGCATCATGATGATCACGGGATACTCAGACAGGACCTCCTCCGGCCTTCTGGACAGGTAACCCCATTTGTCACCAACCTCTCTACGAAGCTGCAAATTCGGGTTGGAACGTCCACCTGTGAGAGAATCGGATAAAGGGCTGTGAAACGGTTCATGGTGTTCCGGGAAGGGATTACCCTTGTCCACAAGTCTCCAGAACTTCACCGGCAGTTGAGGTCTTAAAGGCAGGACATCTACAGCGGAGTATTTCGTATGACCCTGCCCTTTCCATCTGAGATAGGCGCCTTTCTCATTTCCTGGTTCCCTTATCCAGGAAAAGGGGTCGGCAATACCCCATGGCCAGAACCAGCCCCACATCTCGTAAAGTCCCACTCCATCAGGGTCGGCCAGATCTCTCCGATCGGCCAACCATTCTTTACCATTCATCCAGCCGCGATAGAGGTGGTTCCCGCACCGGTCCCCCTTTTGCCACGGTTTTCCAGGAGGCAGAACCGTTTCCTGGATGGCATCCTGACGCCACCCATTGATCTCAGCCGCGACCTCCTCAGGTATCTGGGTCAAAGGCCAGCTCAGATCCAGCACCGGACCTGCGAGGACACCTCCTTCGGTCCTATATTTGGAACGCACGGAATTACCCAGATTTACCATAAACTCCAGAAGACCCGGAGGCAGGTTGTTCCCGGCGTCTACAGGCCTGACAGATCTTACCCGCCTCCCTGGATCCGTCATGGAACCGTTTTTCAAAGCCGGTGGTTCAGTGGGAATAAAGATAACCTCTGTTTTAATGGTGGATTCTCTACCGGGAAACTGTTTCCAGAATCTGCTTATTCGATTGGGGATACAGTCCATGACAACAAGGAGATCCAGGCGGGACAGAACCTCCAGGATCGAGGAGTTATCCGAAAGACTGCTGAGTGGATCCGATCCGATCGTTATCAGGGCCTGGATCTGTTCATCGCCGACACCCTGGATAATGGTACTGATAGATGGATTTTCATCCGCTTCAAGGTGAGGGAGGTAATCCAAAGCCTTTTTGGTATCGGTGGAGGGGTACCAGGCGCCCACCAGAGCATCAAGGGGTTCCTGGTCATCTGGTAGTGTCACTACCTTCTGGTGCCGCCGCGGCAGCGGCAGATAACCCGGTAAGTAAGGTGCAAGAAGACCCATATCACACGCACCCTGTGCGTTACCTGCGGCAGAGGGGAGAATAATGCCGCCTCCCTTCTTATCCAGGTTGCCAAGAAGGGCCTGGATAGCAGAGGCCATTCTCATAGCATCCGCCCCGGAGGGGCTGGCAAGCACCCCGGAACCAAGAATAAAAGTAGCTGAAAAATCGGGGCTGGCAGTCCTTGCCAGCAGGGTGCATGCTCGACGCAGAAGATCCACGTCCACTCCGGAAATGCTGGAGGTTTTCCTCAGGTCATAACGGTTAAAATGCTCCTTCATTCGCTGGAAAATTGAGTAAGGTTCTGACATGGTGTCGTCCACTATCGTCCAGTTCTTGTATTTTCCAGAGGGGTGCCGTTCATATGAGCCCATGATCTCACTCAGTACGATATAGGCAACATCCGAATGTTCGACAAGGTCAGACTTCCTGATGTCAGCATACTGCAAGACCCAATGGACAAAAGCGCCCAGAACAGCATTATCTGTCCCCGGACGCAGCTGCAACCAGAGATCCTCATTTTTTATCGTTTCAGACTTCCGGGGATCAAGGACAATTACGACGCCCCTTCTTTCCCTGACCTCATCAAGGAAACGGCACAATGCCGGGGCCGTTTGTCCAGGATTACAGCCGACGAGGACAACGACGTCACTGTAAGAGACCTGAGTGACCGGATGGGTTCCGCCGGGCAGTCCCAGGGTATCCAGAAGTCCGGAAACGGCCATGCCATGTCCCGCTCTTACCGATGTATCCATGCTCAGGACACCTAGAGCACGATAAAATTTGGAAATAGTGTATGCCTCTTCGTTGGTAAGACATCCTCCTGTTACAACACCAAGACTGTCAAAACGATTAGATATCTTTTCGCCATCGGCTGAAAAAAGCCCCAGGTCTCTGTCCCTGAGATCCTTAAGCCGCCTTGCCACAAGGTGAATGGCTTTATCCCATCCGATCTCTATGAAATCGTCTCCCCCGGGGGGGCGATACAGAGGTTTGGCGATATCTGCCTCACCAAGTGATCCGGTGAGTGCTGCTCCCCGTGAACACAGTGAACCGCGAGCCACGGGGCAGTCAGGGTCACCTTCCACGTTCCATCGACCTTGTTCCCTGGATTGGTAGATCACTCCACACCCCAGGCTGCACAGTGGACAACGGCCGGGCACCTCCCGGCCATGAAGGAGTCTTGAAAATGAGGAGGCCTGAACAGGCCGGACCTTACCACCGATGAAGAGGGAGGCAAGGATCGTCCCGCCAGTTTTCAGAAAAGTGCGGCGTTTGAGTTTCATTGAATTCCGTGATTCGTGAAAAGTGAATTGTGAGTAGTGAATTGTGAGTAGTGAATGGTGAATAGTGAACAGTTGGCCGTGAACAGGTATTCTAACCTCTTAACGACCGTTCACTTTTCACGCTTCACTTTTCACTGCAAAAAAAAACGGTACCACGTTTTTTTGCGGTACCGGCCAATAATGTCAGAGAAATGTTTATGAATCAATGTTGATGACTTCGCAAAAAGTCATCAATGCGCCCCGCGCGGGGCGCCCAAATCAATGATTCGCACCGTAAGTCATTGATTTGTAAAAAAAGGGAAAACGACGCTTTTCCCTTTCCGAGAAGCAAAAAGCCGATTACGGACTTTTTGCGACCCTGTCAATGTTTCTGGCTACTACCCCTCTTCTTCCTCTTTCTGACCCTGGAGCCTGGTCAGGTGGGCCACAAGAACACGCCCGCCAGTCATAACGTTGGTCCTGACCCTTTCTTCCACAAGGTTCTGATCACCATTTTTGAAACCCTCTATGATTTCGTTATGCTGTGCAATAGCGTTTTCGAACTGTCCCGGCAGAGTAAGGGAGATGATCCCGAACCGGTTGAAGTGATCATTGAGATTGGAGATCATATGAATAAGACGTTTATTGGCGCACATCTTTACGAATCCCTCGTGGAATTTTGTGTGGACCTTGTAAAACGATTCCAGGTCGTTCTTGTCTATGAGTTCTTTGAGTTCATCGTTGATCTTTTCCAGTTTACCGATATCCTTTGGCTTCATATTTCTTGCCGCAAGCCTTGCGGCAAGGCCCTCCAGGGTACTCTTTATCTCATAAATGTTAATCGCCTCATCGGCATCAATAGCAGCAACCACCGCTCCCTTCCGCGGAATGATCTGGATGAACCCTTCGTTCTCCAGTTTGTGGAACGCTTCTCTCAGGGGCGTCCTGCTGATCCCCATGGAATCGGCCAGTTCCCCTTCCGGGATTTTCTCGCCCGGCTTGAATTTGCCCTTGATGATAGCCGTTTTGATGGACTCCGCGATATCCTCGGAAAGGAGTTTGGGCTCATCTATCTTGATCTTGAAACTACTCATAAAAATACTCCCTGGTAAAACACAATCCTGACATGGGCATTACAGCTGACTTTTCTCCTCACCATCCTGTTCTACTCGTTCGGCCAGTTCCACTCCGCTGAGCAGCGCATGCTCAAGAACCACTGTCTCGGCAAGAGGGCCATCTTTTTCTTCCAGAGCCTTTATGATATTTCTGTGCTGTTTCACGGAAGCCAGCAGCCTTCCAGGTACAGATAGAGCCCCAAGACGAAATCTCATGAACCGCTGTACCAGATGCTTATGAAATTCAAGGAGTTTTTCATTACCACAATAAGAAATAAAAGTATTGTGAAACTCTTCATTCTTGAAAAAAAACCCGTCCACATCATCCTTTTCAGCCAGCACGGCCAGCTGTTCATTAATTTTCCTGAGCTTCTCGATCTCCTTTTCAGTGATCTTCTCCGCAGCGATACGGGCAGCGTAGCCTTCCAAAAGGCTTTTCAGATCATAAAAATCACCAATATCTTTTCTTGTGATCCTGGAAACAACAGCACCCCTTCTTGGGATGACAGTAAGAAACCCTTCACTTTCAAGTTGTCTGAAAGCCTCCCGTATAGGGGTGCGACTTATCCCGAGTTTTTTGGCAAGCTCCGGTTCAGTGAGCTTTTGCCCCGGGTTCAGCTCACCCTTTATGATCGAATCTCTCAGGGAAGATACGATCTGTTCACGAAGTGTTTGGTGTATTTTTAATTGCATAAGCCTTTATTACCAGTATGTTACCGTCTAAAAAGAAACATTTTTTTGTACACAGTATACAATTATACTCTATTGCATTGTGCAAAACCATAAAATTCCATCATAAAAGGGTGAATAGTGATCCGTGAAGTCGAACAATCTGTGCGCTTCTTTGTCAAGTGGAAGTAATGTAAATATGTGAGAAGATGAAGGGACGCTTCTTTTTTATAGATATTTCTGTTCACGGTTCACGATTTACAGTTCACCCTGGAGAAAATTGCCTCATGTCCAGACATAAACGAACCAAGTCCACCCTCACCCCGGTCAACGAACTACTGGGCTCCCTTATGGCAAAGCTTCAGATGCCGGGGGACATAGAAGCCAAGGGAAAGGTTTTCTTTGCCTGGGAGGAGGCTGCCGGTGATGCCGCGCCCTATGCGGAGCCTTTCCGTTTCAGAGGATCGACCCTTATCGTCGAAGTGACTGAACCAGCCTGGATCAACGAGCTTTCCATGAGAAAAACAGACATCATTAACCGCCTGGAAAGGGCGGTGGGAGAAAGAGTGGTGGAAGATATAAAGTTTGAAATAAAGAAAAAGCGGCCGCAGGATTGAAAATCTGCAGCCAGTGAAAGGTGGACCGTGAATTGTGAAATGTGGATGATGAACGTTTTTCCTGTTCACCGTTCACTCTTCACTTTTCACCAGTCACAGTTCTGATTCCCCGTTGGCCCTTCCATAAATTATTTCCCTCGCTTCCTCTGTATATTCCCTCCCCTTCCCTTCCCGATACAGGACCAGCGGTTCCTCTCCATACACGATCCCTAACCCATCTCCCTTCAGGGCTTCCAGCAGAACCAGGGACGGCTCCTCATTTTCTCTTGAAAGGATGTACCGTTTGCGCACCGGCTCCATGCCGGCGGCGGTCACCGCTGCTGCAAGATCGTCAAAACGCCGCGCCAGGTAGATCCAGGTGGACGATCCCCCGTCTCGAAGCAGAGCGGAGGCAGAGCGTGCAAAATCTGAAACGCCGCCGTGAATCTCATGACGTGCGGCAGCTCGGGATGGGTCGGGGCTTATCCGGCCTGTGCCCACCTTTCTGTAGGGCGGGTTGGCCAGAACCATGTCAAACCGCTCCAGAGTTCCTTTCCAGGGGTGGTTTCTGAGGTCAGCCTGAACAAACCGAATGTTGTCGAGGCTGTTTATGCGGGCGCTTTGCCTTGCCTGCCCGATCAGTTCGGACTGGATCTCTACTCCCAGAAGACTGCAAAAGGGGTTCTCCTTCGCGAGCAGAAGACCCACCAGGCCGTTGCCGCAGCCAAGATCCGCAATCCTCCATTCAGGGGATGGCTTGATGAAACGGGCAAGGAGGAGACCATCGATGGAGGCCTTTACACCCTTGGGAGTCTGCAACAGTTTTATACCATTGATTTCGTCTAATATAATTGCCGCATCCTCTCAAGTTGAAGTATCGGCGTGTCGGTGTGTCGGTGTGTCGGCGAAAAGGCCATGCTGAAAGCTATCAGCTGTCAGCTGATTGTCGTGGTTCTCACCGATACCCCGATACCCCGTTACGCCGACACCTGGACTCAGACCGCAGGTGTTTCAGGGTCTGAGTCCAGCACTTCCCCTTTAAGGTCATGGATATCGCTATCCGTGATCAGCACTCGAACAAACGTGCCCGGTTCAATGTCTTCGTCGAGCCTCACCACACCATCAACTTCCGGTGCCTGGCCCTGATGGCGGCCAAAGGGGCCTTTTTCGTCGAACCCTTCTGCAAGGACAGTCAGTTCCTGCCCAACCAGCCTGCTTAACCTCTGTGCTGAGATCCCGGCCTGCTCCTCCATGAGTTTGTCAGCCCTGGATCTCGCGACATCAGAGGGCACCTGATTTTTCATTCCCGCTGCCGGTGTCCCCTCTTCAAGGCTGTAGGGGAAAACACCCAGATGATCGATACCAGCCTCCTGAATGAAGTGGAGGAGTTCATTAAAGTCCTCCTCCGTTTCCCCCGGAAAACCGGTCATTAGAGTCGTCCTGAGGTAAACACCAGGTATGGCATTGCGGACCCGTCGCACCACATCCATGGGCGAGGGTGCCTCCCCCCTGCCCATTCTTTCAAGGACTGAGGCTGATACGTGCTGAAAAGGAACATCCAGATATCGGCAGATTCTCGGGTCGGAACCTATAACCTCGAGAATTTCATCCGTAACCCGGGATGGATGAACATAAAGGACTCTGAGCCAATAGTCCCCAGGAACGCCGAGGAGGGACCGCAAGAGGGACGGCAGACTGTCTTTTCCCAGATCCTGTCCGTAGCGTCCAGAATCCTGGGCCACCAGGGTGACCTCCCGGACGTCCTGGCCGACAAGATACTCCATTTCGCTTAGGAGGGATGCAGCCGGACGGCTGGTAAACTCTCCTCGAATGGAGGGAATGAGGCAGTAGGCGCACCAGTTGGAGCACCCCTCGCCGATCTTGATGTAGGCGCGATGGGAAGGGTGGGAACGAATACGGAAAGGGAAAGATGATTCCGAATTGAGAATTGAGAATTGAGAATTGAGCTCTTCTGCGTTCTGCGTTCCGGGTTCTGCGTTCTGATCATCGCCCTTTACCGCCCTCACAACACTTTCAAGGTCCTTGTGGGGAACGAGAGCGTCGACCTCAGGCACTTCCTTCAGGATCTCGTCCCCGTAGCGACTGACCAGACACCCGGTGACCACCAGACGCGTCGGGCCGCCTTCTCTTTTAAGTTGAGCCAGCTCCACGATGCGGTCCAGGGATTCTTCCACCGCCTCGGTGAGGAAAGAGCAGGTATTTATGAGGAGACAATCAGCATCCTCCGGCTCCTCAACGACGACACAGCCGGCTTTGTGAAGGTGGCCGAGCATAACCTCGGTGTCGACCAGGTTTTTGTTACATCCAAGACTTACAACAGAAACCTTCATTGTTTATGCGGTCCCCAAGAGCACAGCATCTTCTGCGTTATCGCCCCTCGGAAATCCTCGACGTATGTCGGCATATACGCCTCCGGTGTTCCTCGGAACTCTGGCCTTGTATCTGCCGCACTCTTGTGAACCTTTAAGGAGCATGGTGACGGTGACTTTCATAAATATAGAAGGTGGAAGAAGGGAGGTGGAATAAAAGCAATACGTCTTTCCTCCCTTATTCCCTATTCCTCATTCCCTATTCCACGATAACATTTCACGGCTCAATCACTTCCGTTCCTTTCGGAACATCCCACTTGAACAGGTCATCCGAAAGCTCCACCCCGGTTTTTATGCCATGAAAGGTTATTGTGGTCACATTCCCCAACTTATGGTGAATGGCGATGCGCTCCACAAGGCCTGAGTCGGAGGCCACCAGGATGGAGATCTTGTCGTAGGGAAGGTTATCTTCAAGAGGAAACAGGTCGAGAGGAACACTCTCACCGGGAGCGGTCACCCTTGACTGAACGGTGAAATCTTCCTCGATCCCGTCCAGTCCGCTGAAGAAGGTGGCAGCACCCATTCTCATCTCTTTAGGGGTTAATTCCCTGACGATGATCTGTTTGCGGGAGGGGGTATGGATCCAGACCCTGGAGTTGTTTATGACTACAGAGTGAGGGCGTTTACCGCCATAATCCCAGCGCATACGGTCCGGGGGGCTGAAGAAAAGGATCCCCTCCTCCCTGGAACTCATACCCACTCCGGGCCGTTCTTCAGTCTGAACAAAGTCGGCCTGAAGACCCACCAGGGAAGCATAGGTTTTTCTTGCCAGGGCAAGGGCCCGGTCAGCCTCGTCCTGGCACAACCCGGGGGAGGGAAACGCTATCAGAAAAGCGATAACAGCCAGGAATGCGAACAGCGTGTCGCAATTGCCCGATCTTTTGAATTTTGAAAGGTTCAATTCTTTTTCACCAAGATTGATGGACTCGCAAAAAGCCCATCAATGCGCCGCGTGCGGGGCGCCCAAATCAATGACTCGCACTGTAAGTCATTGATTTGTAAGGAAAGGGAAAACGACGCTTTTCCCTTTCCGTGGAGCGAAAAGTCCCGGATTGGACTTTTTGCGACTTTATCAAGATTGAAGCCTTCCTCTGCGTTGAAAAACATCGCCAGGATTGCATATCAATCAACCTCATACCTCCGCAGGAGCGGCCTGGGTTTGGCGCCATCCGGCGGGCCGATGTGACCGTCTAGCTCCATGCGCTCAACCATGCGGGCAGCCCTGTTATAACCCACCTTGAAGTTTCTCTGGATCATGGAGGCCGAAGCATAACCCTTGTTGTAGACGAAATCCAGGGCCACCTGGTACTTCTCGTCCTCTTCTCCGTCATCTTCTGCCCCTGGAATAGAGGGCTGATAGTCGAACAGATCTTCCCTGTATTCAGGCTTGGCCTGGTCCTTGAGAAATTTGACAACTCTCCCCACTTCGTCCTCCGTGACAAAGCACCCGTGCAAGCGTGTCAGGCCGGTCATCCCTGTCTTGATGAACAACATATCGCCCCGACCGAGAAGCTGCTCCGCCCCGTTGTGGTCCAGGATGACCCGGGAGTTTGACTTGTCGGTGACCTTGAAAGCCATGCGGCCGGTGATGTTAGTTTTGATGCTCCCGGAAATGATGTCCACCGAGGGACGCTGTGTTGCCAGAATAAGGTGAATACCTGCCGCACGGGCCATCTGCCCCAGTCTGGCTATGCACTCTTCCACATCCCTGGATGTGGTCATCATGAGATCGGCCAGTTCGTCAATGATGACCACGATGTGCGGAAGTTTCCTGTCTTCATCCTCCCCCAGCTCTTCCTTGATCCTGGCGGTCTTGGTGTTGTAGCTGTCTATATTCCTGGCTTTCCTTGCAGACAGAAGCTGGTACCTTCTCTCCATCTCGGCCACGAGCCAGCGAAGGGCAGAAGCTGCCTTCTTCGGCTCCATGACAACCGGTGCCAGCAGGTGGGGGATCCCCTCGTAGGGAGAAAGTTCCAGCATCTTCGGATCCACCATAACCAGACGGACATCGTCTGGCGTAAGGTTGAACAACAGGGACAGGATCATGGAATTGATGGCCACGCTCTTACCTGTGCCGGTAGCTCCGGCCACAAGCATGTGGGGCATGGAATCCAGATCGGTGATGTAGGGAACACCCGATGTATCCTTCCCTATAGCGAACCTGAGAATCCCCTTGTACGATTCAAACTCGGCTGAGCCCAGGATCTCCCTGAGGCGAACTGTCTCAGGTTCAATGTTGGGAACCTCGATCCCGATGGCTGATTTGCCCTGGATGCGCTCCACGATCCTGATATCCACCCCGCCCATGGCAAGGGAAAGATCACCGGTACGGCTTACGATCTGGTTGACCTTGATCCCAGGCCCCGGTTCATACTCGAATACAGTGATGACAGGACCCGGGTTGACCGCTGTTACCTGGCCGTGGATCCCGTAATCCTGAAGTTTTTTAACAAGCATCCGGCTTCTGGCGAGATGCTCTTCCTCCGTCACATTTCTGTGATCCTCGTCTGGCATGTCAAGAAGGTGAAGAGGGGGAAGGGAGAATTTGCCCCGTGGGCGCGGGAGAGTGTCGAACTCCTCCTGTCTGGGGGAGGCTGCACGGGTCCGGTTAACAACCGCAGGCTTACTCTCTATCGTCGGCGGTTTGATTTTCTGTTCAATTTCCTTTGCGCGGCTGACAACTTTTTTCCGGCGGGTGCGTTCTCGTTTCTTGGTCACCAGAGTAAACAACGCACCGATCAACCCGGCCAGCCAGGCTGCCGCGGCCCTCAGGGAAAGGTTGGTCATGATCAGAGTGGCGGCCAGGAGAAGGGCCAGAACGATAACATGGGCCCCTGCCACGTTAAAAAAGGATATCAGACCGTCCGCAGCAAGTTTGCCGATGGTACCGCCGGCCTGGACCTTGCCCCCTGTAAAGGTTATCGGACCCAACCTCAACTGGACCAGAACGCACAAGGTCAAAACAAACAGAGCAGCACCCGCCGACCTCAATGCCCAGCTACCCCAGTTCCTGTGGAAGAAACGTGTCACACCGAGGAATAAAAAGAAAACCGGGATCATGAAAGCGGTCCAGCCAAGAGCCTGGATACTCGCGTCCGCCAGGTAGGCGCCGACGATGCCGCCCATGTTGCTCGCCTGGCTCTGCCCGGTGCCAGTACTATTGAGAGATATGTCCCGGGGCGAGTAGGAAACCAGGGCCAGGAGAAAAAAGAGCCCCACAGCCACAAGAGCCACACCGACGATCTCACGCCAGCGGGAGTGGGACGCGGGAGACAGCTTCTTCTCTTTTCGAGGTTCGTTCTTGGCCATGGGCACCTTCAATTCATGATAGATTTGATCTCACATCTCAGATCTCAGATCTCAGATTTAAAGCGAAAAAACAATCGTGAATTCAGCATGTTTGAGATTTGAGATTTGAGATTTGAGATTCTCTTTCTATACCAGAAACACCAAAGAAAGAGAACCTAGAGCCAGACAGTACACCGCGAAGGGAAGCAGGTTTTCACGGCCGAGGAGTTTCATGAGGAAGGCGACAGATGCCCATCCAACCAGAGCAGCCGAAACGGCGCCCGCAAGGAAAGACAGGGGTAGCCCGCCTTCCGTGAGCACACCGGACTCGAGCAACAGGGCTCCGCCAATGGCAGGGATTGAGAGCAGGAAGGAAAACCGGGCGGCCTCCCTACCCGAATATCCGATGAACATACCCATGGCGATAGTGGATCCGGACCTGGATATACCGGGAACAATGGCCAGCGCCTGAGCAAGACCTATCAGGATGGCGCCAGACACAGTGATGTCGACAACGGTTCGATGGCCCCTGCCCCTTATTCGCCAGGCTGCCGCCAGGATGCACCCTGTCAGAAGCAGGCCGACTGACGCTACTCTCGGGGCCGAAAAAAGAGGCTCTATCATTTCGGACAGAAACACACCCACAACCCCAGCCGGGATGGAGCCGATGACGAGAAGGGCAGGCAGACGCCATCCTCCTTCAGACGGCCGGGCCATGTCATGGGCCAATTGAACCAGATCGCGCCTGAAATATATGAGCACCGCCGCAAGGGTCCCGCCGTGTAGCAGAACATCGAAAGCCGCAGCCGGCGTATTGAATCCGGATAGCAGCTCCTGGGCCAGGACAAGGTGGCCGGAGGAGGAGACAGGGAGGAATTCTGTCAGACCTTGAAGAATTCCCAATAAAATCGATTCAAACATATCTTAATTACCTCATATTCATGGTCTGACAGAACGTATCGGGGTATCGGGGTATCGGCGAAAAGGCTTTTAATCGACGTGCCGATATTGTTTGGCTCTGTCCCCGATACGCCGTTACGCCGACACTCCGACACCTGCCGGTTATTCCTCCAGAATAACTGGAAGAACCGTGGGCTTCTTATCAAGCGCTTTCCTATATATTCCTCGCACCGCAGTCCTTAAATTTTCCTTCAGCTCCGGAAGGGAAGTCTTTTCCTTTCGCCAGGCCTTCAAAACCCGCCGCGCAGCACCGGCTGCCTCCAGGTCCAGTTCCTCCCCGTGAGGGCCTACGATCACTCCCCTGCTGTATACCACCGGTTCGGGAAGTTTGTCTCCCCTTGCGGGCAGGGATACCGCAACGACCACGACCCCTTCACGGGCCATCCGCCTGCGATCCCCGAGTATCGGGTCGCCCATGGTCCCTATCATGGACCCATCCACCAGCATGCGGCCGGAGGGTACTGATTCTTCGGTCCTGGTCCCCGAAGGACCCAGTTCGAGCACCTGGCCCGGGTCCAGGATATGAATACCATCGCTGCCCACACCGTTATTGAGCGCCACATCCGCGCAGGCCACCAGATTTCGGTAATCTCCATGGACAGGGACAAAGTGACGCGGCGAGGTCATCTGGATCATAGCGGAGATCTCGCCAGCGGACGCATGCCCGGATATGTGAACCCTGGGGGGAGCCTGGTAATGCACCTTGGCTCCGGCTCGAAAAAGGTTGTCGATATTCTGACCAACAGCCAGTTCATTGCCCGGTATCATACGGGACGAAAAGATAACCGTGTCTCCCGGCCCTGCCTGGACCTGGGCATGCTCCCCGCGGGCGATACGGCTCAAGGCGCTGAAAGGTTCTCCCTGGGTCCCGGTGGTCAGGTACACGACCTTCCCGGCCTCATTTTTTTCAAGCGTCCCGTGGAAAGCTATAACACCGGGTGGCGGTTCCAGATATCCCAGTTTCGAGGCGATCTCAAAATTCTGGATCATTCGCCGGCCCTCGAGGACAACTTTTCGACCTGAAGCGGCAGCCGCAGATATCACCGCACCCATCCGCTGGATATGGGAAGCAAAGGTCGCAACGAAGACCCGGCCCGATGTATTCTCGAACAGATCGGCTAGAGCACTGGCCACCTCGGACTCGGGAGGTGTGATACCGGGGCGATCCGCATTGGTACTGTCGCAAAGCAGGAGATCAACACCCTCGCGGCCGACGATTTTCAACGGTTCGAGATAATCACCATCATCTCCCTCCGGCAGCCGGAAATCCCCAGAATGGACCACAGTCCCGGCTGGTGTCCGAATGATCAGGGAAGCTGAATCAGGGATGCTGTGATCCACCGGAACCGCTTCGATCCTGGCTCCGGCGACCTCGAAGGGCTGTCCAAAAAGGATCTTCCTCAGATCCCGGTCCTCCAGATGAGCTCCACCCCATCCGTTGGCCATCCTCTCCCGAGCCATGGCCAGGGTAAAGGCTGTCCCGTAAACCGGAACATCCACCTGACTCAACAGGGAGGGAAGAGCACCCACATGGTCGTCGTGACCGTGGGTCAGGATGATGGCTTTCAACCGGTCTGCGTTCTCCAGGACATAGGTGAAGTCTGGCAGGAAAAGGTCCACACCAGGGAAGTTGCCCTGGGGAAACTTGATCCCGGCATCGATGAGGATGAACGAATTCCCCCATTCCAGTACAGCGCAGTTCATCCCGAAGGTGCCCACACCGCCGAGGGGAATAAAACGCAGAGTTGAGTTATTCATGAACCCTATCCTTTTCACTCAACTCTGCTTGTATCGGAGTATCGGAGAAAATACCTTTTGCTCTACCCCGGTACCCCGACACCCCGATACCCCGACACCTGAGCTGCAGGGAAAAGTCATTTGACGACCCCCTGCAGCCGCATCGCCAATTCCGCGAACTGCTCCACCGACAACTGCTCCGCCCTGACGGTTGGCAACAGTCCCATCCCGGGAATGATCTGTCCCAGTTTTTCCTTGCCAACTGTGGGGAAACCGGCAGCGAGGCTGTTGACCAGTTTTTTTCTTCTCTGGCCAAAAGCTGCCTTGACAACGCTCATAGTGAATAGTCTGTCCGGCATCGGGTACAGGGCCTCCTCGAGGACATCCCACCGCACAAGGGCTGAATCCACTCTGGGCGGGGGCAGGAACACTGTAGGTGGAACCTTCCTCACGATCACAGGTTTTCCGAAGAGTTGGCACGCCACAGACAGGATGCCGTACTCCTTGCCGCCATGATCCGCTGCCATGCGCACAGCCACTTCCCACTGAACAAGAAAAACGGCCCGTCGAACCCGATCCCTGTTTTCCAGGACCCTGAACAGGATCTGGGTGGAAATGGCATAGGGGAGGTTGCCAAGGGCCACAACTCTGCCCTCAGGGGGAAGCAGATCATCCCACGGCACCCTCAGTGCATCACCCTTGACCAGCCTGAGTGAAGGGTTACCGGCAAACTTCTCCTCCAGGGCCGGGTGAAGACCCGCATCAACTTCTACAGCGGTCACCTTCACGCCCGCAGCAAGGACCATTTCGGTGAGCCTTCCCGTACCGGCACCGATCTCCAGGACCTCATCACCTGGAACCAGATCGGCAGCCCTGACGATAAGCCCAAGTATGTTTTTATCGTGGAGAAAATGCTGACCGTAAGCTGGAGGGGCGTAGGGGCGCTTACTCACGGCCTTCTCCAACATTCAAGGGACCATGAGAAGGAGTGCAGGGTATAGAGTGCAGAGAATAATTCTCTGAACTGAAAGAACTGGCCCTGGCTATTATGTCGGATTGATTAATTATCAATAGAGTTTTCCTGTTCCGGTATCGAGAATGATAAAAAATAGTGTAAAAATATTGACACAAAAATATTGGGGGGACATGCCTCAGATTGCTTGCGTAATGAGTTTACCTTTGCACTCTGCACTCTGCACTTTACACCCTGCACTTTACACTCTGCACTGCCTTTCCCGATTGACAATCGGGAAAGGGTCGGGCACATTTCCAAAATGCTCTCATTTCCCAGGTATTTCCGATGTTTATACCCCACAACGGTCCTGGTCGCAACACTGTGCGCCTGCGCCACCGTCCCTCCTGCCAGTATGCCGCCGGCCCAAACCGCCGCGCCGAAAACTTCAGCCGACATTTACGCACCTCCGGTCGCGAAACCGATTCCTTCCTCCAAATCCACCCCGCCGATCGTGGCGATGAAAGAAAAACCGAGGGACACCGCAAAGGAACGGGAGGAACTTCTGAAATACGAGGAGGCTGTCAGGCTGTTCAGGGAGGAGAAGCGAACGATGGAAGCCTTCCAGATGCTCGAGGGTTTCCTCAGGATGCACCCGAACAGTTCCTTTGCGGACGATGCCCTTCTGGAGCAGGCGCGCATCAGGATCTTCGAGGAGGAATCCGGGAAGGCTGTTTCCATTCTTATAAAGCTGCTCCACGATTTTCCGGCAAGCTACTTGAGGAAGGCAGCCAACCTGGAACTGGAGCGGATCTATTTCTCAGAGGAGAGGTGGAGAGACTGCATTGAAGCAGGTGACAACGTCCTGATCTTTGACACGCTACCTGATGAAAAGGTTGAAGCCCTTTCCATGAGGGCTGTCTGCCGGTTCCGTAAGAAGGATCGAATGAAAGCTGTTGACGATGCCATCCAGGCCAACCTGCTCACTTCAGGCGATGAGATGCATGCCAAAGCAGTCCAGGCCCTGGAGCTCATCGCATCCGAGTTGAAAGACCACGAACTTGAGACCATCATGTCACAGTCGGATGGAAGCCGGCCCTATGCCCTCATCGCCATGGTTCGTCTGGAGAGGGACATAGAAAAAGGGTACCAAGCCGAGGCCATGGCCAACCTTATGGACCTCCTCGTTCACTATCCCGGTGAGATCCCGGAAGAGAGGATCCAAAATATTTATGCCGGACTGCGCGACCATCTTCTGGGCCAGACCAACACTTTGGGTGCGGTCCTTCCTCTATCAGGCCGGTTCGCCGTCTATGGCCAGAAAGCTCTGCAGGGCATTCAGGCAGCCCTGGGCTTTCTGGGAGCACCAACTGACGAACAGTCTGCTACAGAGTTCAGGCTGTTGGTGAAAGATTCGGGCGCTGATCCCGTTCAGGCCGCCCAGGCGGTGAGGGACCTGTCCGAGACCCACCAGGTGATCAGCATCATCGGCCCCATATTCTCCCGCACGACACGGGCGGCCGCGGAAGCGGCGGAGGAATCGGGTACGCCCATCATCTCTCTTTCCCCCGACCCGGAGATACCCGCCCTCGGAAGGAACGTCTTCAGAAGGAGCCTGCTGGACTCTCAGCAGATCACCACAATCGTGCGCCTCCTCAACGATCGACTCATGATGAACCGCTTCGCCTTCCTCTATCCGGACAGCCCTTATGGTCGGGAGATGATGAACCTTTTCTGGGATGAAGTGGACAAGCGGGGAGGCGAGATCGTAGCGGCGGAAAGCTTTCCTCCCGGCCAGACCGATTTCGGCCCCCAGATCCGTGCAATGGTGGGCCTGAACCGTAAAATGACCCAGGAAGAGCTGGCCTTCAAGGAGGCCGGGGGAGATGTAGAACTTGCCCCCATCATTGATTTTGACGCCCTTTTTATCCCGGCGGATTACCAGACAGTAGGGCTCCTGGCCCCGCAGCTTGCATACTATGATGTCAATGAAGTGCTCCTCGTGGGATCGGACGGCTGGAACAGCCCCTGGCTGGTGGAGCTGGGTGAACACTACGTGGAGGGGGCCCTGTTTACAGGCGGATTTGTCCAGGATCTTGAAAACACAGCGATAAGGGAAATGTCCGAGAAATACTGGCTCACCTTCGGCGAGGACCCCCAGGGCCTGGCAGTTCAGGCTTACGACGCGGCCAGGATCATACGGGAGGGGGTAGCGTCGGGAATGGTCCGTAACAGGTCCACCATGCGCGAATACCTCATGAACCTGAAGGACTTCCCCTCCGCAGAGGGCTTGCTGACCACCGATGAGAACGGTGATATTCTCCAAAAACCCTACCTGCTCACCATCGTCGATGGGAAGATCCAGCGGTTTGAAATAGAATTTGATTAGAAGCGAATTTCATATCTCATGTCTCAAATTTCAAATCTCAAAGTTTCAATTCCAGTTCCTCAAATTATTAATCTGCCGCTCTTTTTGAGATCTGAGATCTGAGATTTGAGATCACGTCGCGCTTTATTTATCCCGGATCAGAAGAGCGAGGAAGAACGGCCCCCCCAGCAGGGCGGTGATCACCCCCACCGGGATCTCCGCCGGGGCGATGACGGTGCGGGCGAAGGTGTCGCACACGGTGAGGAATACCCCGCCGAACAGGATCGTGGCCGGGATGAGGGCCCTGTGACCGGGCCCCACCATGAGACGGCATATGTGGGGAACCATGATCCCCACGAACCCGATGGGGCCGCACACGGCAACGACCCCCCCCACCAGCAGGGAAGTGGCGAAGAAAAGCCTTCGCTGCATCCTGGCCACGCTCACACCCCGGCTTGCCGCCATCTCCTCCCCCGTGGTGAGCAGGTCCAGTTCCCTCCAGCTGATGAGGATAAGAATCGTCCCCAGGGCGACGAAGGGGATCATCTGGAAAACAGACCTGAACCCGGCCACCTCCAGCCCACCCATGAGCCAGCGGATGATCCGGAAGGTATGGGTGAAGTCGGAAATATACTGGATGAACAGGTTGAGGCTGGAGAAGAAGAAGTTCACCGCCACTCCCGCCAGCAGCAGGGTGGCCGTGGTGAGCATGGCTCCTGACCTGGTGAGCGCCCTCGATATCCCGTAGACGAGAAGAACGGAAAGGGCTGCTCCGGCAAGGGCCGCCATGGAGATTCCGGAGATCCCCAGCAGGGTCACGGCTACTCCGAACCGGATGGCCATGGCCGCTCCCAGGGCGGCGCCCGAGGCGACCCCCAGTGTGAAGGGGGTCGCCAGGGGGTTGCGGAAGAGGGCCTGGAACGCCATCCCGGCGACGGCCAGCCCCGCGCCCGTGAGCCAGGCCGCCAGAACCCGCGGCAGCCGGATCTTCCAGAAGATATCGTACTCCTTGCCGGGGGCCGCCCCTCCGCCAAGGATGTCGAAGGGGGAGATGGGGGTCATCCCCACGAAGGGGGCCATCCCGAGGACGAGGATGGTGGCCGCGGCCAGCATACCAAGGACAAGGGTGACCCTCCCGGCCTTCATGAACCGGGCCCTTCCGGCACCACCATGGGGCGGCCTGTGACCGGGTGCCCGACGAAGGTAAAGGGCCGCGCGTAGATGCCTTCGAGAACAGCATTGTCCATGAACATATCAGGCAAACCGTCGAAAGCGACCTCCCCGTTCACGAGGGCCACCACCCGGTCGGAATAGAGGGCCGCGTGGTTGATGTCGTGGGTTACTGCCAGCACGGTGACTCCGGAGTCGCGGTTGAGCTCCAGCAGGAGGGACTGGACCTCTCCGGCGTGGAGAGGGTCGAGGAAGGTCGTGGGTTCGTCCAGGAGTAGGACTCCGGCGCCCTGCGCCAGGGCCCCCGCGATGAGGACCTTCTGCCGCTCTCCTCCGCTCAGGGTCCGGATATCCCTTTCGGCAAAGCGTGCCGTTCCCGTCATGGCGAGGGACCGGTCCACGATCCGGAGGTCTTCAGCCCCGGTGAATGTGAAGGGGCTGTGGTGGGGGTAGCGTCCCATGAGAACGAACTGGCGGACCGTGAAGGGGAAGACGCTGCCGTCGGCCTGGGGAACGTAGCAGAGCCGGGCCGCCAGCTCTTTTTGCGTCATGTCAGGAGTGGACCGCCCCTGGACACGCACGCTGCCGGTCCAGTCCGACCGGATCCTGATGAGGCATTTCAAAAGGGAGCTCTTACCCGCCCCGTTTGGACCGACGATGGAAAGATACTGGCCTTCGGGGACGACGAAGGTCACATCCCTGAGGATGGCATTCCCGCCGATGGTGAGTGAAAGGTTATCAATTTCAAGGATCGGATCGTTTTTCATAATTAACACAACCTGAACCTGTCTCACACAGACACAGGCACAGAGAGTACCTGTGAAACACGGAAATTCATCGACGCATGTCCCAATTGCTCCAAAACCAATTTCACCACGGAGTCACGGAGGACACGGAGAAAAGATTCCTCCTCACCGGCTCATTCCTGTTGGAATGAGCCGGTGAGAGGTGGAGATTCTTTATGTGTTCTTTGTGCTTCCGCCGTCGCTCTTTGAGCTATGGCGGGACAAGCTGCGTGAGTCCGCCTTTCGTGCTTTTGCGCGAAACCACTTCTTGCGAATGCCATCGCGAGCCGGACTCTATGCGACTTGTCCACCGAGGCTTTATGCGAATAGTGAAGAGAGTCCCGTGCCGGGATTGAAGCGTCGCACTCGCCGAACTCGTTGCTCCTCGCAATGACGGCGTGATTTCCCCCCGACGTATCCGCCTTTCTCCGTGTCCTCCGTGACTCCGTGGTAAATGCTCTAAGAGGCATTATCGGCATACGCCAGAGATCTCCCCCCTGATTGTTTTGACCTTCTCCGTGGTCTCTGCGGCTCTGCGTGAGGCCGCTCTTCAAGCTTTGGCGTGGCGCCACTATTTTGGTTCATTATGTATCAAAGCAGTCATTTCCTCGAGGAGGGTCACGAACCTGGGTCCCGGGATAACGACGTAGTCCTCGCCCAGGATGTAAATCCGCCCCGTCCTCGCTGCCCGCAGACCCGGGATGTCGTTCCACCGCGAGAGGAGAGCCGGCATGTCCTCATCCGGCCCGAGATCGGGGATCATCTCCAGGATGACATCCGGATCGATCCTGGCGATCCCCTCCGCGGACAGCGCCGGGAACTTGAGGGTCTCGTCGCTGTAAGCGTTCTCCCCGCCGGCCAGCCTGATGAGATCATCGTAAAACCCGTCCCGTCCGGAAACGTAGATCTCCCCCGACGCTCCGGGTTCGAGGCTCCTGCCCACCGCTACGAGGACACGCGGGGTAAAGTTGAAGTTGTACCCGGAAACGACCCTTGAAAGGCGGGCCTTGAGATCCTTCACGTAGGCCCGTGACACGGCGGCCACACCGCACGCCTTCCCGATACTGTTGATGGAGTTCACGATCCCGTCGACCCGGCTGTGGTCCACGGCCAGGGTGGCGATCCCCAGTTCATGGAGACGGTCACGGGCCTCCTCGTGCTGGGTGATATGGATCACCAGGTCCGGCTGAAGGGCGACCACCGCCTCGTAATTGACGTCGAGGTACCCCCCCACCTTTTCTCTGCTCTTCGCCTCGGGAGGGTAGTCGCAATACCTGGTCACGCCCACCACCTTTTCGCCCAACCCCAGCTCGAACAGGATCTCGGTGACGCTGGGAGCGAGGGATACAATACGCCGTACCGGCGCATCCACGAGGGGGAGAGGGGGAGAGGGGGAGAGGGGGGGATCGGAACAGGAGACCTGGAAAACAGCGAGTAAAATTATTACCGCTGTTTTCCAGACAGTAAAGCGTGAAGCGTGAAGCGTGAAGCGTGGCAAAACGCAACCTTTGAGATATGAGATCTGAGATCTGAGATCAAAAGCCTTTTTGGATCTTGGATTTTGGTTTCTGGATCTCATTGTTCCAACCTGAACACATAGGCGATCGTCCTCTCCGATCCCACAGGCACGCCGAACCTGGAAGCCGGCTCAAAAACGGCCCTTTCCACCGCCTCCAGGGCCGCATGATCCAGCCTCGGGAAAGAGCTCGTGGATCGTATCCTGGCGCTTCGCACTTCGCCCTTTGCGCTGATCTGGACTGTTATCACCACCCTCCCTTCCTCTCCACGGCGACGCGACAGAAGCGGGTATTCCGGCTCGTTGAAGACCACAGGTTCCGCCTGTACGTAAGCGTGATAAAGGGCTTCGTCCATCATCATCCCGAGGTGGGCCGGAACGCCGGCGAAGGCAAGACGATCGGTGATCGGTTCTGCACTTTCAGGTTCGACTCCTTCAGCGGAAGCCTGCACGGCAATTGTGGAAGTCCGCGTTTCGACCGGCCCTGTTGCATCCTCCACCGGGGCTCCCGTACCACCGGGTTCTGCCGGGTCTTCAGCAGCCGGTTCTCCGTCCGGAAGGATTTGTGAGGACAGCTCTTCCTTCACATCGGTCCCCGACACCACCTGCTCGACAGCCTCCGAGGAAGCCTCGGATTCCCGCAACACCGGCTCTTTTTCAGCCGGTGTCTCAACCAGAACGGCTGGATGATCGATCATAGCTGAACGTTCCTTTTCCACGGACGCAACCATAGCGATTTGCTCCGTGGGCACCCCCCTGTCTCCTTTCTCCCGGCTCCTGTCTCCTGACTCCTTGGTACCTGGTACTTGGTACCACCCGTCGCCATCATCCTTCGCCTGAGCGACGGATGACAAGAGGCTATGGGTGGCGGGCCTGGTACTGCTTCTTTCCCCCTCCAGCCACATCACCACCGGCCCGGCTTCACGGGCATTTTCCGGAGCGTAATTCACTCCCATCCACGCCACAGCGGCAAAGTGGATGGCCACTGAGATTACAATACTCCTGGACCATGCATTTGGTGATCTATTAATGGCGGCCATAATTATTCCCTCTGCACCCTGCACTCAGCACTTTGCACCCTGCACTCTGCACTACATTCCTGCCTTTATCCCCACGTACGCGGCCCTTCCCGGCACCCCGTACCCGGCGGCCTCCTCGTACTCCTCGTCCAGGAGGTTCTGCACCCGGCCCGTGAGTTCCACCCTGTCGGTAATCTGGTACGATGCGGCCAGGTCCACCAGGGTGTACTCCTCCAGGGTCACGTCACCCCACTCCTTCCTTTCACCCACCCGGACGGCGGCCAGCTCCAGGGACGCTCTTTCCGATGGATCGAAGCCCAGCTGCGCGCCGAACCGGGTCCTGGGCCTGCGAAGGAGCTGCTCTCCCTGGTCGTCCTCCGTGCGCAGCAGGGAGCCGTTCAGCCCCATGGAGAACATCCCTGCCCGGGCGGCGACGGAAAGATCCACTCCCTCGGTCTTCGCCTCGGAGACGTTCTGGTAGCCACCATCCCAGGTGTAGGGGTCGCCGTCGGGATCGTACCAGGCGATGAGGTTGTCGTACCGGGTCTGGTGCCAGGCCAGAGAGGCCGTGGCCTTGCTGCCCAGGGCCGTCTCCAGCCCCACATCCCAGCCGGCGCTCCTTTCGGCCTCAAGGTCCGGGCTCCCGTAGTCCGGGTTGAACAGCTGATCGATGGACGGAGCCCTGAAGCCGGTTCCATAGACAGCCCGGAAACGGGTCGCCCCGCTGACCGGCACCGAGAAGCCGGCGCGCCAGGTCGTCTCTCCGCCGAAGTCGGAGTGATCGTCGGCCCGGACTCCAAGGGTCACGGTCATCCCGGATACCGCCTTGTACTGTTCCTGGAGAAAGACCCCGTTGATGGTGGCCGATGTCTCGTCCAGGGTCGAAGTATAGGGTTCGAACTCGCTGGAATAGTAGGACGAACTGCCCGTCTCCTTCTCGGAATCGACTCCAACTGTCAGTACCGAGTTCTCACCAAGGTACAGGTTATTGATCCATTCAGCTTTTTCAGACCGGCCCTCGAACTTCAGTTCCATGAGGAAATCGCGTACAGGGTCGGGCCTGTTGAGATCGTGACGGTCGTGGGCGCTCCTCGATACCGAGAAGGTGGATTCCCACATCTCGGCCAGGAACAATGCCAGCCGCGCATCCAGGACCAGGTGCCTGGCGTCTCCGGTGTAGTTGGGATCGTCCCCCCCCGGACCCCCTGAGTGATCGAGTTCGTTGGTCGCGTCCACCGACCGGATGTTCAGCTGGAGATTGCCTCCCGACCCTATCTCCTGTTCCAGGCGGCCCGAGAAGGTGACGTTCCCGTAGCCGTCCCTCTCGGTATTGCCGTCCGCTTCCGCAGCAGCCGATATCCCGTCCGTCTCCATCTTCGAGGCGGAAAGGGACCAGGCCGTGCGGCCTCTGCTGCCCCGGGCGGACACGCTGCCGTGGCGGGTGCCGAAAAAACCGCCTTCCACCGACAGGTCCACGTGGGGATCTCCCGTGCCTTTTTTGGTGATGATCTGGATCACGCCCCCGATGGCGTCGGACCCGTACAGGGTGCTCTGGGGCCCGAACAGGACCTCGATGCGTTCGATATCTTCGGTACTCATGTGGGCGAAATCGTAGGTCCGTTCCGGGTTGCTTGGATCGTTGACCTCGACGCCGTCCACCAGGACCAGTGTGAACCGGGTGTCGCCGCCCCGCAGGAGGACCGAGGAGACCTTCCCGGCCCCGCCCTGGTTGACCAGGTCGATCCCCGGAAGGCCCTTGAGAACATCGGCAACGGTGCGGGCCTGTTTCTTTTCCAGCTCTTCGGCTGAGATGACGAGGATCGTACCGGAAACCTCGTCCGCGGGAGTTTCCAGGCGTGTGGCGGTGACCACGACCTGGGGTATATCTTCATCGGTGCGGGTTTCGGACAGGGCGCTACCGGGATGGACGATGCCGCACAAAAACAGCGCGGCAAAGATAGTGACGGTTGCGAGGGCCTTTCTCATGGGTCTTCTTCCTTTCCTCCCACCTCGGGGATGCAAAGTACGGTTTCCGGGTACGGAATGGAAAGAGCACCTTGCGCCGCCGACGGGGGAGAAAAGAAAAATCCCCGGACCTGTAGAAAGGTCCGGGGATTCCGTTTTTTATCCTCCGGCGCGCGTAGACACCCTGTCCTCGAGGGTCCGTCCCGCTATGGGTTCCATGGGCAGGTCTTCTGGCTTCCGGATCGTCCTACTCGCCGCGCCTTCCCGACTTCTTAAAAGCGCTGGGCCACCCATTCGACGCGTCCTCAATAAGCTCTGGACTTGCTCAGGGTGACTTTGCCGCGCAAAGTCAGTGGCAGATTGTTGCGGCTTTCGTCCCCGGTTACAGCGGCGGGTCCGCGACGGATTCGCACCGTCTTCCCTTAGCCCATGGTGGACCTAGCATATGGCAACCCATCTGGCCTGTCAACAAAAGCCTGGGGCCACCATGAGCTAAGGGAACAGTGCAGAGTGCAAAGTGCAGTGTGTAGAGGTGGAGCGCGGTATAAAAAAGACAAAGTTTCCAGGACCTAGCCCGCATTATTCATGATGGTGATGAGATGTCAGCTAACTGTGTGGCAAATATGGATAAATGGGAATGGCACGATAAACATCATGAATTATGCGGGGTTGCCCGGACATAGTCACGAGAGGAGTTTTTCGTTCCGGCAAGGCGACTGTCCAGTGAGCGCGGAAGCATACTTTAGTATTCCGCACAAGGGAACGACACAGCAACGCAGCCAGAACGGAAAAGAACCTCGTGAATAGTCCGGGCTAGTACTTTGTACCTATGAACCAGGGACCAGGGACTGCCTTAAACCGGAATCCTGCCTAGTCTGCCTGCCACGGCGACTTGTCACGGCGAAGTTCATAGAACGAAGACGGAAGCTCATTAGAGCGACGACGGGTCATCGCGTTTATTTCACCTTCTCTCTACCCCTTCACCCCTGTTAACTCTTGCTCTTGCCCTTTCGCTCAGTCGCTCCATCGCCAAATCTAAAGATCCTCCGTGTCTGGTATCTTTTCCGTTCTTCCCTATTCACTGTTCACAGTTCACTATTCACGGCATTTATATACAACATTTATATAATACTTGACTCTGAGACATTGCTCGGCTAGACTCCCAATCTAACTTTACCCCTACAGTAGGGAATGGATTCTTTTAAACCATGACAATTCACGCAATTCACAGCACTTCCAGAACCGAACGACCTGCAACCTGCGGATATACTTCCAATCCGGCCTGTTGCGCCATGGACATGACCTCATGTGCCATGATCAAGCTCTAAGGACCGCTACGCGGATCTTAGGGCATCTTCTGAACCGACCCCGTTTAACAGATCGCTGATCCTTTTAACCCGTTCCACGGTTTTTTGGCTGGGAACGTCCACCGTCGTTTATTTTGGCGGTACCTATCAAGGAGTATAAAAATGTCCAGCAACGGATTTAGAACCGATACTGTCGCACTGCATGGAGGCCAGGAGCCCGATGGAACCACTCTCGCCAGGGCTGTCCCCATCTATCAGACCACTTCCTACCTATTCAAGGATTCCGAACACGCCGCGAACCTTTTCGCCCTCAAGGAGTTCGGCAACATCTACACAAGGATCATGAACCCCACAACTGACGTATTCGAACAGCGCCTCACTCAGCTTGACGGCGGTGTGGGAGCCCTGGGCGTCGCGTCCGGCCAGTCAGCCATCACCCTTGCCGTTCTCAACCTTGCCGGGAGCGGGGACGAGATTGTATCGGCCACGAGCCTGTACGGGGGAACCTACAACCTGTTCAAATATACCTTTGCAAAGCTGGGGATAACGGTTCGCTTTGTGGACCCATCCGATCCCGAGAACTTCCGAAAAGCTATTAACGAGCGGACCCGTGCCGTGTTTCTGGAGAGCATCGGGAACCCCAAACTTGACGTCCCTGATTTCGAGGCCATCGCAAAGGTAGCCCACGAGAAAAAGCTTCCGGTTATCCTCGACAACACGGTAAGCCCGTTACTTTTCAGGCCTTTCGACCACGGGATCGACATCATCGTTTATTCCGCCACCAAGTTCATTGGCGGACATGGGACCTCCATCGGGGGGGCCATCGTGGACTCGGGTAATTTCGACTGGACCTCGGGACGGTTTTCCGAGTTCACCGAACCGGACCCCAGCTACCACGGCCTGGTTTACAGCGAAGCGCTGGGGAACCTGGCCTACATTATCAAGGCCAGGGTCCAGCTCTTGAGGGACATCGGACCGGCACTCAGCCCCTTTAACTCCTTTCTCTTCATTCAGGGGCTGGAAACGCTGCCCCTGAGGATCCGAAAGCACAGCGACAACGCCCTTGAAATCGCCAGGAGACTGAAGACGCATCCCGATGTCACATGGGTGACCTACCCTGGGTTGGAGGATCACCCGACCTACGATAACGCCCGAAAGTATCTGCCCCAGGGTTTCGGGGCCATTGTCGGGTTCGGGGTCAGGGGAGGCAAGGAGGCAGGGATCACATTTATCGACAGCCTCAAACTCCTGTCCCACCTTGCCAACATTGGCGATGCCAAGAGCCTTGTGATCCATCCGGCCTCTACGACCCACCAACAGCTCTCACCCGAGGAGCGGCTCACCACAGGGGTGACGGAGGACTATATTCGGGTTTCCGTAGGGATCGAGGATGTGGAGGACATCTGGGAGGATATCGAAAATGCCCTTAAAGCCGCAAGCAAGGAGGTCAGGCATGACACACAAACAAGCCTCACCGAAACTGCAGCCCGGTAGGGCCGGAAACACGGCTCTCTTTCCGGCAGGCGGCACGGGTGGATCTGTTGGGCAGGTGGAACTTCAGATCGTTACCTTCGATGGGCCTGATCACGTTCTTCACCTGGAGGGGGGAGGTTCCCTCTCTCCTCTCACCGTGGCCTACGAAACATACGGAGAACTTTCCGAATCCAGAGACAACGCCATCCTGGTCTGCCACGCTCTTTCCGGGGATGCCCATGCCGCCGGCCGTAACAGCGACTCGCCAGAGGAAAAACCGGGTTGGTGGGACCTCCTCATTGGTCCGGGCAAACCCCTGGACACCGACCGTTATTTTGTCATCTGCCCCAACTTTCTGGGAAGCTGCTTCGGGACCACCGGCCCCACGAGCATTGACCCCGGAACAGGTGAACCCTACGGCCTCTCTTTTCCATTCTTCACCATCACGGATATGGTGGAGGTGCAGCGTTGGCTTATTGACCACCTGGGGATCAAGACCCTTAACGCCGTGATCGGCGGGTCCATGGGCGGAATGCAGGCACTCCAATGGGCCATCTCCTACCCTGAAAGGGTCAGAGGAGTCATTCCCATCGCCACCACTTCCCGGATGTCTGCCCAGGGCATCGCCCTTAACGAGGTGGGCAGGCAGGCGATCCTCAGCGACCCCAAATGGCTGGAAGGCCGGTACCCCAAAAGCGATCCCCCCGGGAGGGGGCTGGCCATTGCCCGCATGATCGGTCACATTACCTACCTGTCCGAGGAGTCCATGCACCAGAAGTTCGCCAGGCGTTATGCCAACGGCAACGGGCGTTCTTTCAGCTTCTCAAAAGATTTTCAGGTGGAAAGCTACCTTCACCACCAGGGGGACAAGTTCGTCCGCCGTTTCGACGCCAACACCTACCTGTATATCTCCCGGGCCATGGACTACTTCGACCTGGAAACCGACCACGGTTCCCTTGAGGCAGCCTTTTCCCGGTGTCTGTCCAGCTTTCTCGTCCTGTCCTTTACCTCGGACTGGCTTTTCCCTGCCCGGCAGTCAGCTGAGATCGTGCGCGTCCTTAGGAAACTGGGCAAGGAAGTTTCCTACTGCAACATCGAGTCGGACCAGGGGCACGACGCGTTCCTCCTTCCCGGGCACCGCATGGGCGATCTCGTTACGGGGTTCCTGGATCGGCTGAATGAAGGAGGTGCCCCATGAACCTGCTTCACTCACTGGCGCGCCTGGACGAAACGGATCGCTCGTCCCTTTCCAGCGGTGTGGACTGGGCGTTGACAACCTTGCGGGACCGGGCCCTGGACGACCAGATATCCTCCATTGTCGCTGATGGGGAAAGGGTCCTCGACCTGGGGTGCGGAAAGGGTGACCTCCTCGCACGCCTCAAAAAGGAACACCGGATCCACGAAAGCGGTATCGAGATCGAAGGTGCGGCTGTGAGCGAGGCTATCGCCCGGGGCTTGTCGGTGACTCACGGCGACCTGGAGGACAGCTTGACCTCCATGGGCAAACAATCCTGGGATCTTATTATTTTAAACCAGGTGATCACCGTCATACGTGATCCGGTGTCTATCCTGCGCGAGTCTCTACGGGCCGGCGTGAAGGTGGCCGTAACCTTCCCCAACTTTGCCGGTTTAAGAACAAGGTCCCAGCTGGCCTTGCGAGGACGCCTCCCGGTCACACCCGCCCTTCCCTACCAGTGGTACGACACGCCGAACATCAGGCTGGTCACGGTGAAGGATTTCAGAACCCTCTGCGCTCAAATGGAGGTGAAGATCCTCAAGGAAGCTTTTGTGGGAAGGACGAAAGACGGTGGGTTCCGGCCCGTCAGCACATGGCCCAACCTGAGGGCGACATCGGCATTGTTTTTGTTAAAATCAGATGGATGAAAGCAGTAGCTTGGGTAAAGCACAACTACCATAAGTGCGATGTTTTCTGAACGCAGAGGTCGCCAAGGACGCAGAGGAAGGCTAAATCCTGGGGGAGTATGTTTCCTGTAGATGCGATAAAAGCTTATTCTGGGTCCTGTGTTCTACGTTCTGCGTTCCGACTTTCGCCCATGCGCCCATGCTCCCATGCCCCCCCGCGTCGCCGTGTCTTCGCGTCCCCGTGTCCTAAACGCACCACGCACCACGCCCTCCGCACTGCCTATCCTCTTTTACACTTGGCCAAAGCGTTGCTATTCATAGACCTGTCATGGAAACCATCCTTCTACTCATAACCGCCGTAGCAGCATTCTTCTCGGCTTTCGGGGCTTTTGAGGCAGCCAGGGGCACCAAACGGGCCGCAGAGCTGTCACTGCTCAAAAGCTTCATGGACGAGTACAAGTCCGAGGAGATGACAAAGCACCTCAGGACTCTGCGGGATGTATCCGACGGGCTAAATGCCAATACGAATTACGGAGTCTCCATGAAGTCGTTCATGGACCGCTCCTACTCCGATGCCATTGAACTTACGCGCCGCCGGGTCAAGTTCTACTACTTCTCCATCCACGACCTGTACGAGACCAAATATCTTAAGAAAAGGATCTATCTTAAAGCCATGAAGAACGCCGGCCTGACCCTGTTCTTCGATGTTGTGGAACCCCTGGACTACTGGAACTCCAAGCGAACCGGCCTCCCCTTCGAGGAAGCGAAGTACCGCCTTATCGATAAGTCCACCGGGTACGGGAAGAGGGATTGGAAGTGGTATCGTGAAGAGCAGGAGTCAGGAGAAGTGCCGGGTGCCTAGTGCCTGGTGTCCCAGTATCCAGGTTCCAAGATTCAAGATTCAAGATCCAAAACCCAAAGTGCCAAGAACGTTTTTAACCGCAGGGTGACGCGGGGTAAATCTGTACATATAAAACATTAAAACTTAAAAAGAGCTTTGGTTTGCTTAAAACTTCTTAACCCTGCGATGCGGCCCTGAGTCGGCCGCGCTGCGGTTAGCCAGCTTTTGACCTTCTTCCACGTTCCAAATTCCACATTCTACATTCTACTAAGCGGCCGGAAATACTCGGCCGATATATTCACCCACCTCCTCCAGCCAACCCTTCCTCTCCTCCTCCGTGCTCGTCACCACCACCGAGAAGTTGCGGCGGTAAAACTTCTTCACCCCGCACAGGTCGAAGATGCAGGTCTTCCACAAGTTCTCCAGGGGATCACCGAAAACCTCAAGCTCTCTTTTTTCAGGTGTGTTGGAGGTATTAAACACCACAGCGGCTTTTGCCTTCAAAATCCCCACGGGCACTCCCTCACCGCTGTCTTCCTCCTCAAACCGGTAGGCCACCTCGGGGCGGATCACCCTGTCCACCCACCCCTTGAGTATGGCCGGAGGCATGCCCCACCAGTTGGGGTGGATGAGGATGATACCGTCGGCATCCGCAAGCTGCTCACAGTGCCCACCGACGACAGGGTTAACATCGTCATCGAGGATCTCTTCTGACCGCAGGACTGGGACAAACCCCTCGGCGTAAAGGTCATGAAAGACCCCTGAGTGACCAAGCTGCTCCAGAGTTCTTACCACCGTCTCGGCGATGGCGTGGTTGAAGCTGCCAGGGGTTGGGTGGGCGAGTATTACGAGTATATTCATAAGGGCCTCCTGTACTCAGTGTAGAGTGCAAGGTGTACAGTGTAGAGAAAATCGTCTTTCCATAAAAGCGGTTTTTCGCACCAGAGTTCGCGAAGGAACGCAGAGTAAAGATCAATACATTAGTAAAATCTGATTCAATGGTATTTAAGTGAATTTATACCAATTGCAATGGTTGAATTTCATGCTAGGTTTCTCTGCAGCTTTGCGAGAGGTCAATTTTATCGCTTAGATAGGAACCGTGCTCTCCCCCAATTCTTTAGCCTTCCTCTGCGTCTTTCGCGACCTCTGCGTTAAAAATTTTTTTGCCCTTATTCTGGGTCCTGTATTCCAGGTTCTGACTTCTGCCCCGCCGCGTGAAGATCGCGCAGTAACAGCCCTACATCCGGCCTATCTGTAAAGAACCCTGATATCCTTTTTTCCTTGATCATCCTCCAAAGCTCTCTCCGGTCGTTGACGGTATAGATCCATACCGGGAGGCTCAGGTTCCGGGTGGTGGACAGAAAGCCAACTTTCAGCAACTTTTGACTCACCACCAACACATCCGCCCCGGCCCGGAGAGCCCTGTGCTCCGGATACAGCTTGGTGATCAGCTGCCATCGGGGGTGGCTGCTGAGGATGAGTCCCGTCCGGACCTCCGGCTTGATATCTTTTATTTTCCGGATCACGGAATCGTTGACAGAGGTGATGATGAACTGGTCAGGAACCAGGATCCCGAGGACAGTCTCAAGGACCTGATCTTCGTAACCTGCCTCCTTTAGCTCGATATCCACTGGGATTTTGTCTGCGCAAAATCGCAGTACTTCCAGGAGGGTGGGTATGGAATATCCTGCTGTTTGAGCGGCTTCTTTTATCTGGTTTATTGACATGGCCTTGATTTCGCGACCCGCGAAATCAAGGTCGTGGTGAACCACCAGGACTCCGTCAAAAGTTCGCCGCACATCGAACTCGATCATCTCGGCGCACATGTCCACCGCTGCCTCGAAAGCCTCCATGGTGTTCTCATGGTGGTAGTGGGACGCGCCGCGGTGAGAGATAATGACGGGGCGAGGTTCACTACCTGATATTATTTCGTCGATGGTTCTCATTTATGTGTCACCTCGCCCCGTATGGGACACGGGGACGCAAGGACACGACGACACGGGGGAAATATATTTATTATGTTATCGATAGTGTTCACAATAATGACCCGTGGAGTGTAAAGTGTAGCAGGTTTCATTGCCTCACTGTATGTGACACGACACTATGAAAATGGTTTTATACCGTGTCCCCGCGTCTCCCCGTCTCCGTGTCATATGGCTTTAAAGGGTCCCCTCCCCTTCTCCGCGTCTCCGCGTCTTGAAGCTGAGTCCCGTGGAATAACTATCCAAACTCAGCATCCAGTTTCCCTACCACTTCCGCCAATCTCACCCTCACCCGCTCACGCTCGGCAGGCTCTTTCCCATCCTTGAGGATTCCCAAAGCAGTTTCATAAAGCTTGACGGCTCTGCCCAGGTTTTCCTCCCGGTCCTTGACATCCGAGTACCTTGACAGGGCATCACCCATAACGGCCATGACCAACCCCCTCTGGATCAGGCTTTCTTCCCCTTTGGTCTTATCCAGGGCATCGCGTATGTATCGAAGAGCTTGCCGGAGATGTGCTGGACTTTTTTCAATATCGTACAGCTCCAGGAGGACCCTGCTGGTGTCCGTAAGAACCACGCAGCGCTCTTTTAGATGCTGCGTCTCATCCATAAGCTCAAGTGCCCCCTTGTAAGCATCTGCGGCGCGGGCAAGGCTTTCCCCTTTTTGAAAATACCCCGCCAGCTCCACATAGGTATCCCCCATAACATTCAGGATCTTCATCCTTTGTGAACCAGCATTCTCATCGTCAACTGCATCGAGTGCAGTCAGGGCCTTCTCATAGGCATTTGCCGCCTTCCTCAGGTTGACCTGGGGTTCATTGTGAGAAGCAAGCTGCCTGTAGGCGCTGCCGGTCCGGGCAAGGAACATGGCTTCGGGTCCCGTCAATTCACCTTTACCGGCTGCGAGCGCAGCTGTTTCACAGGTTCTTGCCGACTGGGTCAGGTTTTCCACAGGGCTTTTTTCCCGGGCGAGATCCTCGTAGACCACAGCAAGTTCGCCAAGCGTCCTGAGGTAGTGGTTGATATAACGGGCAGGAGTAAAAAGCCGTGCAGATTCCCTGAGGGACTCGCCTGCTCTGAGAATTCGCTGCGGCTTTTCCTCGCCGGTTGCCAGACGGCTGTGGCATGCACCTATTCTGAAAAGAACATTTCCCCTGGCTTCACGATCCTCGGTAGGTGAAAGTTCCTCAAGAAGCTGCTCGAGAGACACCAGGGCACCCTTATAATCACCCTGCTTGATGAGGTTGTCGGGTCCGCTCAGGAGTAAGTCCTCTTCGGATTCACTCTCCAGATCCGGCTTCGGTCTGGCAATCGGAGCCACCTTGATCACCGGCCTGTCCATGGGCGCTTCTTCCTGGAGGGTCCGGAGCTTGAAGAAGATCCTGATCAAGTAAATGACCATGACGATTATAAAAAGATAAAGCCATCCGGCTGAAAATACCTGAGGCATAAGATCGGCTCCCCCTTCAGTTCACATGATTTCCATGGACAGTCTACTGCATTGTCACACTTCAATCCAGCGCCACCAGCAAAGACGAGAATGAGGGGAAGAGAGGGGGAGCGGGAGCTTTTGCCCCCTTTTCTACGGCGGCCTGGTAAGGGCCAGGAACATCCTGTCGGTTTTCATGCAGTGCTTTTCCATCACGGCCCTCATCATCGGCGCCTTCGCAGAGCGGATGAAATTTTCCGCCATGCTGCTGTTCACCTGCGCCTGGATGCTTTTCATCTACATCCCTGTTTGTCACTGGGTGTGGGGAGGCGGATGGCTGGACCAAATGGGAGCCCTGGACTTCGCAGGGGGAACCTTCGTGCACATCAACGCCGGTGTCGCGGGACTGATGGCAGCCATTGTCCTGGGAAAAAGGAAAGAAACAAAGGCCCGGAGAGATGAATTTACCAGGCCTTTGTTTCTTTGAGATAGGGGATCCTCCCTGCAAATTTTGATCAGACTTCTCCAAACCTTAGATTATGTAAACGAATCTGATACAATGTTTATTGACCAAGGAGAGTATATGGGCATCGCGGGGAGCCCCACGCGCAATGAACTGGACGGATTGCTCAAGGTGAGCATGGCACTGGCGAGTTCACTCGATCTGGAAAACGTCTTGCAGGCCGCCATCGACGGTGCTGTTGAAATACTCGCACTGGATACAGGCGCAATCTATCTTCTCCACCAGGACGAACTGCATCTCCGAGCCACGACGCCACACCTTCCACCTGAATTCCCCGACGAGTATCGTCGGGCGCCATTGAGTGACCATCCACACCTTCAGCGCAGTCTCCAGTCGGGTGAAACTGTTTTCATACAGGACTTCCCACTGGTTGACCTGACACCTGCAGAGCGCGGTGTGTGTGAGGCGCGAGGATTGAGGACCGTGTTCTGCGTTCCTCTGAACTCCGATGAAGACCCCATTGGTGTTTTTATCGTCGGGACTACGGGCGACACGCGAGAGTTAAAAACCAAAGACGAGGACTTGTGCCGAACGCTGTCGCATCAGGTTTCACTCGCGATAACGAACTCTCGCCTTTATGAATCGGTGCAGACATCATACAAGCAGATGGAGGAGGCCCAGCTCAAACTTCTCGAGAACAACGAGATTCTTGCCCGTACCAATGAGGAGCTTAAAAAAGCCAACAAGGTGAGGGATATTTTTTTTGCTCGCATGTCCCATGAACTCAGGACTCCGTTGACGGTTATTAATAGCTACCTGAGCTACATCCTGGGTCGCGGGTTCGGAAACCCCACATCTGAGTTGAGAGAAATCCTCCTTGTGATGAAGAAGCAGGGGAAGAACCAGCTGACCCTCATCGAGGACTTGCTGAACATAGCCCGCCTGGAATCAGGGCATTTCGTGATCATTTATCAGGAATGTTAACCAGGAGAACTGGTGTCTGATGTCATAAAGGCTTTCCGGCCAATCCAGAAGGAAAAGGATATCGAGATCATCCTGGACCTGGCAGCCGATCTTCCCACCATGTATTGGGATCGATCCAAAATAACCCAGGTTATCCAGAACCTGTTAGGAAACGCTCTGAAATTTACTCCCCATGGGGGGAGGGTTAGCGTTGCCGTTCGTCTCAAGGGCGACTTCATCGAGTTCCAGGTGAGCGACAACGGCATCGGGATTCCCAAGGAGCACGTGGAGCAGATTTTCGACCGGTTTTTCCAGGTTGACAGCAGTCCAACCCGCCAATACGGCGGATCAGGGTTGGGCCTGTCCTTCACCCGGGAGATTGTACATGCTCATAATGGCATGGTGTTTGTGGAGAGCAAAGAAGGTGTGGGCTCGATCTTCCTTACCCTGTTACCGCAGGGAGAGATGAAACAGGAAGGCGAAGGGCACTGACAATGAAAAAGGTTACGATTATTAAACGAATCTCACATCTGGGATCTGAGATTCGCTCTACAGATCTCCTAACCACCCCTCGAACATGTCCAGGTGGCTCTCCTCATCTTCAAAGATCTGCTCGAACAGTTTGCGCGTAACCACATCGTCCTCGTCGCGGCATTTTTTGATGATCTGCTTGTACAGGGCGATGGCCCGGTTCATGAGTTTTAACAGTTCGTCGGACGCCTTCTGAGTGTGCGCTTCAGCCATGGGAACCTCTTTGTTCTCTATCCCAAAGTAATTTTGACTTATGGGTAATATATTTCCCTATCGAAGAACAATAATAACGTTTGGGCGAAATATGACAAGAGGAGAGAAGAACAGTACTCAGTACTCAGAAACTAGTACCTGGAACCTGGTGTCTGAAACTTCTGGTGGTCGTTGCTCGAAGGGCAAGATGCGACCCCAAGGTTGTCCTTATTGAACTGTTTATCTCCGACACCCCGATACACCGATACTGTCTTTAACCCCATCCCTTTCATCCCCTTCATCCCTGTTAAGCAATTTAACTGCCGGTATTACTGGAAAAGGATTTGGGGAAAAAAGACAGTTCCGGCTTATGGCTCCTGGATTCTGGATTGTGGATTCTGCGTTCCCTCCTCACAGTTTTTCCGAAAACTATCCGGAAAAGTGATATTATTAAGCAAGCTGTGGAGGTGGGGAGATGATGAACGGTGCGAAAAAAAGGACCATACTCATAGCGGATGACGTGGAGCTTTTCATTCAGCTGGAGATCTCTCACCTCGGACGAAAGCGCTACGATATCCACACAGCCGGCAGCGGGAACCAGGGTCTCCAAATGGCCCGATCCATCAAACCGGATATTATTCTTCTTGATCTGATCATGCCGGACATGAACGGTGATCAGGTCTGCCGTATCTTAAAGGATGATCCTGACACATCTTCCATTCCCATCATCATGGTCAGTTCCGGAACCAGGGAACACTCAAGATCCATCATCGAATCATCTGGATGTGACGGCCTCATCTTTAAGCCTGTCAGGAGAGACCTCCTCCTGTCAGTGGTCGAAAGTCTTCTTAAAACAAACACCAGACAATTCGAGAGGATGGATGTAATTATTCCATGCACCGTGAAAATGGATGACAATGAATTTTCAGGTATGATCTATTCCCTGAGCAGCACGGGTGTCTTTGTTGAGCTTGAACGGCCCGTGATGCGCGGGGACATGATGGAGATGAAATTCCAGCTTCCTTCAGTGGAAAAGGGCATCAGTGTCAGAGCCGGGGCCGTGATCTGGTGCGGTTCTTTGAAGAACGATGGGCCATCTGGTTCAGGCATCCAGTTCCTCACTATTTCAGCTGAAGCACAGAAACATATCAACGACTATGTAAGAACCCACCTCGGTACGGACGCACTTGTTGGGGAAGGAAGTTAAAGAGCAGAGGGTCTGGGGTCTTGTGTCTTGCAGGTTCGTCAGGGATCAGGGTGTTTAAAATAATAAGGCTCTCCGTTCTGGAAAGCCTTTTATTATTATTACCCACATATTGGAAAGGTGTCAGATTCTGAGTTTTATCATACACAATTCATTTACCTGGACATGCTATAATTCATTCTCTGACACCGTATTCTGACAAATTATTTACAATAGGAAAGGAACAAGCGATGGGAGACAGAGGCAACAGGGGAGACAAGGGCAGCAAGAAAGACAAGGAAAAAAGCAAGAAACAGATGACTAAAAAACAGGAGAAGGTCAAAAAAGCCCAGGAAAAACAGCCAAAAAAAAGCCTGTAGGAGTGAGGAACATAGGGTTACTCCTGGGTCCTGGATTATAGTTATTAGATCAAACTAACCTGAGAATATAGGGTCCGACCCCAAGGGGTTACCGATTTGATGTAGACATTATAGCTATATCCCCGTATAAATCTTTGATATTAAAAGCTTTATGCTGCAATAGTTCCGCTTTAACTTTCATGTCAGTTAGCCACTGGCGGGGGGCAATGGAACAGAAGCGCGTACTCATAGTGGATGATGACAAGTTATTCCGCATTATCGGAACGAGCTTCCTGAACAGGAAATCTTTCCTTCTCGACTTCGCCCAGTCAGGATCGGAAGCCCTGGAAAAAGCTCGGTCAGGTAAGCCACACCTGATCCTTCTCGATTATGAAATGGAGGACATGAACGGATGTGAGGTCTGCGAAAAGCTCAAAAGGGACCAAGACACTCAGCACATCCCCGTTATTATTCTCAGTTCAGCAACATCAGACGATTCCAGGGAAAAATGTCTGGCCGCAGGGTGCAGTGCTTTTCTTCTCAAGCCCATCCGAAGAGAGGATCTCATCAATGTGGTCGAAGAAACCCTCAATGAGACCCAAAGATCTTTCCCGCGGGCTTCGGTTACTTTCTCTGCCATTGTCCGCAAAAATGATCTTGAGGAGAATGCTGTTATTCAATCCCTTTCGGTTGCTGGAGCATCCATCATTATGGGCGACCGTCCCAGACCTGGCGATCAATTTGAAGTATTATTTGCATCTTCAGAATTGCGCCTCGATTCGCCAATTCTGGTGGAAGTTGTGTGGATTGGGAGGGTATCAGAAAAGGGCGATACTGGAGTTGGAGTGAAGTTCATCGAGATGGGTTGCTTGGAGAAAGAGCTTTTGACAAGGTATGTCCTGAAGAAGTTGCATCAAATAGAGACGTGTGCATGATGGATTTAGGAAGCGGGTCTGGGGGTCGGAGGTTGATTTGTGGTGTACCTGACTCGGTTGATCAGAAACGTCACAATACACCCTTCGACGCATTTCACTTGCTCCCCTCGACCGGGCTCGCGGCAGGCAGGGCAGGCGGCCTGTCCCCAAAGGTTTAAGGAATGGCATTGACTGTGAAACAGGCTCCATTTTCAAGTTTGAACGTCCACTGGTTATAGCCTGTCGGCACAAGATCGCTGCTTATATTTGCTGGTAGAGTCACCCTGGCGCTTTCCACTATATTCCCATCCATCCATTCCAGGAGCAGTAGTTCGTTGTGCCGTTGGGAGGGCGCGAGGATGAGGTCCTTAATCTCACCCTTTACGACTTTGCCCATCCCCAGAGCTGTGCTGCCGATGGAATGGGTACTGACTCCACCCATTTGGGCATAGCTGGTCAGCCTGGGTGGTGTGTATGAGTAGAACTTCAGGATTCCCCCTATATGGGGAGTGGATACGAGAGCAACATCCATCACCGAGTCGCCGTTAAAATCCCCAACGCCTATTGGATTGAGCCAGCGATTGGCATGCCCTATGAACGGCGTTGCAGCAATTTTTATCACCTTACCGTTATGAAGCCCGTATACAGCGAGGGACGCGCCGAGGTCGAGATCAGTCTCAACGACAACAACCTCATCCGCCTCCTTCCCGTCGAGGTCGACGAGGCGCGGCTGAAGGTCTTCAAAAACTCGGGTTTCCGGGAGGTCGTATCTCAGCTCCTTGCCATCATCGAGAACAAGGGTCAGGCTTGCCGCCTCTATCTTATCCCCGAGAACCCCGTGAGCGTAGCGCCTGGTGGGTGAACTGAGGTATGCCATGGCAATGGCCCCACTTCCCCGGGCTACCTTTGAGTGCGGGATCTGCCCGGTAAGGAGGGGTGTGGTCGGTAAAGCTTCAGGCACGGGTGCGCTTGACAGTTCAAGCCCTGATCCGTGAGAGGTGAGCGTGATAAAGATGAAGGGTATGGCAAAGACAACGCTTCTCATGGTTAGAATTATGCCACAAAAGTGTGAAAGGCGAGCTTGCCAAGGCGAAGCTCTCAGAGCGAAGACTGGAACTCACCCCACGGTTTGCCCATTGCCAGATTGCCGCCCCTGCAAATCCGGGTCACTGCGTCTGCGCCTCAACATATTTTCTCAAGACAGCATTTATTCTGGATTGATAGCCTCGCCCCTGTTTACGGAAAAACTCCAGGACATCCGGATCCAGACGGAGCGTCACCTGCTTTTTGGGGCCCGGCCAGACAACCGCCTTTTTGAAAAAATCCTCCTCCAGTGGCGGGATATCGGAGTAGTCGATCTCGGATTCCTTCATCGCCTTGACTCCATCCCAGTCGGTTTTTGATCTCTTCTTCATAAACAACCATCTCCGCATTGCTGGCTTTTCGCAATGAGATTATTCGAACGGTTTCCCCGCCCCTTTCAGCAAACACGACAACGGCAACAACTGCACTTTTTAAAATACCGATGCCTTTCCATCGATCCTCGCCATATTCCTGCCTTGACTCCAAATTTACCAGGAGCGGATTGACACCTGTAAAAAGCTCCCGAGCATCAATAAAATCAAGGCCGTGTTTCTCAATATTCCGCCTGTTTTTGACCTCATCCCATATGAATTTCAGTTCGATTGTAACTCCAAATGTAGCTACACTCAAGCAGGTCTTTTTCAAGAGGCCCGTCTAGGGGGTCCAGGGGTCTGGCCACCTGTCCTGCCTGCCCCGAGCCTGTCTTGAGCTTGCCGAAAGGCTTGCCGGGGGAAGCCTGGTCGAAGTGTCGAAGGCTAGGAGTCTGCTCTTCCCCGTTAACCCATGACCGATCGCATTACCCTCAGCACCTTCGGCACGAACCGGAAGGGGACGGCGCCGGCGGCAGCCTGATCGACCGTGCCGCACTGGTATAGGCCGAGCTCCAACCATTGGGGTCAAGGCGTGAATTTCACAATATCCCTGTCAACCTTAAGCCTATCATATCCCCTCAATAGCATTTGGCAAGGGTCTTGCTA